>JANQOH010000340.1 GCA_028289725.1 Alphaproteobacteria bacterium | reverse complement strand
GGCATCGGCCTCGCGGCTCATGCTGACCGGCGTCGAGAAATACACCTCGTCGCCCCATGTCATTGCCGTGGCCTGTATCGGCAAGGCAGCATGGATGGCGTCGGCGGTGGGCGTGTCGAGGAGTTCGATGTCGACAACTATCGATCCGACGGTCACACGGATTCTTCGCATGCTGAAAGTGTAGCGCGGAACACTGGATTTCCGCGACCGGGAATTAGCTGGACTTGGCTCCGAGCACGGAGATCTTTTTCTCCAAGATCGCAAGCAAGCCGTTTAACCCCTTGTTCTTGAGGGTCGAACTGTATTCGGACCGTTTGGTGGATAGCTCGCTGATCGTCCCTTTCACGAAGATATCGATTATCTTCCAGTGTTCTTTCTTGGGCGCGCGCAACAGATAGTTGATTTTGATCCGCTCGCCGTCGGCTTTTACAAGCTCGGTTCGGACCAGCCGTGTACCCTTGCGCGGGGTTTCTTCCTTGAGGATTTGGAATTTCTCGCCGGAATAGCCCTTGAAGCGGTCGGCGTAGGTCGCGATCGTCAATCGCGAAAAGGCGTTCACCAGTTGCGCTTGTTGGTCCTTAGACAGGGTCTTCCAATGGCGCCCGGCGGAGTATCGGGTCATGAAATCGAGATCGAAGGTCGCTTTTACCGACGGTTTCAGCTTAGCGTACCGGCCATCATAGCCCAGCTTTTCGGCCGACTGCATCACGGTCAGCAAATTCTTATTGAAATCGCTGATCACAGTGGTTGCCGAGCCTGCCGAAACCGGCGCCGCTGCGAGCATAAGAAGCGCCGATAAGAATCCCACAAATGGGCGATGGTATCGGGAAATAATATTTATTATCAAGGTTCTATCCAAAAATCCTATGCGCAATCAAAAGTGCCACGCAATAATACCGCAGCGTTAGACGGCTGTGCCAATAGATGGTGTTCACAATAAATTGGTCAATGCCTAAGGGGTAGGATTTTGCGGTATCAATCTTGCCCTATTTCCAGTGTAATAGATTTGTCTTATTTGTCGTGGCCACCCGGCATTACCGACCGGGTCCGCACGAATTACACTTTCCTCCAATACGGCGCGCTGCATGTCGCCTGAAGGACGAATGCGATGAAGGCTATCATGCTCGCGGCTGGCGTCGGCGCCCGTTTAGGTCAGGGCGAGGACTTTATTCCGAAGGTGCTGTTGAAATTCGGCGGGCAAACGCTGTTGCAACGCCATGTTGAACTTCTCCGCCATGCCGGCGTGCGCGAACTCGTTATCGCGGTGGGTCATCAGGCCGACATGCTCGACCAGGCCATCGTGGATTTGGGGGTGGGCGATTTCGTCCGGACAATCCTCAATCCATACTACAAGCGGGGCCCGATCACGACGTTGTGGTCCGTCCGCGACGAAATGACCGCCGGGGAGCCGCTTATCCTCATGGATGCGGACGTGTTATACGACCATCGCATGATGCCGCGCTTGATCAACTCGCCCGTGCCGAACTGTTTCTTGATGGACAAGGACGTCGAGCCGGGGGAAGAGCCGGTCAAGCTTTGTATGCGGGGCGACGAACTGGTCGATTTCCACAAACAACCGACCGAGGCGCACGACTATTACGGCGAATGGATCGGGTTCCTGAAACTGTCTGCCGAGATGGCGGCGCGGGTGCCGGATGCGACATGGCCGTACTTTAAGGACGAGGCGGAGAGCGTGCTGTACGAAGTCGCGATTCGGGATTTGCTGTTGGCGGACAAGACGGGCGCGTTCGGCGTCGAGGACGTCACCGGGCTGCCGTGGATCGAGATCGACTTCATGGAAGATGTAGCCAAGGCGGAAGCGGAAATCCTTCCGCAGCTTGAGGCCATGCCGGAATGAATCCAGAGTCGAGTGCGACCGCCGTCGCGATCGATCAACGAATAGCAAAATGGGCCGCCCGCCCGCTGGCGCGTTTGTCGGTCCATCCCAATGTGGTCACCGGCAGCAGCATTCTTGTCGGATTGAGCGCTGGATGGTTGCTCGCCCAAGGAGACTGGCTGATCCACGTCGGAGCGGCCGTGTTCGCTATCGCTGTGTGGATGGATCATTTGGACGGCGAGGTGGCGCGCCAAACCGGCCGGACCAGTACTTTCGGGCATTATTTCGACCATGCAGCGGCAATGACCAACTATGTCGCGGGATTCGTTGGCGCGGGTATCGGACTGAGCAAAGGCGCGTTGGGGGAGTGGGGCCTCATCCTCGGAATTTTGGCGGGGGTATCCGTGGCGGCCATCATGACCGTGCGCCTATACATCGAGATCAGCGACGGTCACGATTCGGTACGCCAGGACGTGCATTACGGATTCGAGATCGAGGATACGCTTTACGTGCTCGCGCCGGTGACCTGGTTCGGTGTATTGAAGTATTTCATCATCGCCGCTGGCGTCGGCGCGCCGATCTTTTTGCTTTGCGTTACTTGGCAAGCGTTGGGCGTGTATCGCCGCTCGCGGTCTAGCGACGCGGGATCGTAATGACAGCATTTGTTACCGGGGCTACCGGGTTCGTCGGGTCAGCCGTTCTGCGGTGTCTTATCGATGCGGGGCAAAATGTCCGCGTGCTCGTCCGCCCGAACAGCGACCGCAGCAACCTTGACGGCATCAAATGCGAGATCGTCGTTGGCGATCTGACTGACCCCGCATCTTTGCAAGCGGCGGTGAGTGGATGCGACACGGTCTATCATGTTGCGGCCGACTATCGGCTGTGGGTGCCGGATCCGGAAGCGTTGAACCGGGTGAACATCGACGGCAGCGTGGCGTTGTTCCGAGCCGCGGCCGACGCCGGCGTCTCGCGGATGGTCTATACCAGCAGTGTCGCCACGCTCGGCATCAATCCCGATCGGACGCCTGCGACGGAGGAAACGCCGTCCACGCTGGCGGACATGGTCGGCGAATACAAGCGTTCCAAGTTTCTCGCCGAGGAGGCGGTACGGGAGTTGGTCGAAAAGGACTATCTGCCGATTGTCATCGTAAACCCGTCGGCGCCGATCGGACCGCGCGATATCAAACCCACGCCGACGGGCAAAATGATCCTGGATGCGGCGGCGGGCAAGATGCCGGCTTATGTGGATACCGGTCTCAACGTCGCGCATGTGGATGACGTGGCCCAAGGCCATTTGCTGGCGATGGAAAAGGGAATTGTGGGTGAGCGCTACATCCTCGGTGGCGAAGACATGTCATTGCGCGAAATCCTCATCGAGGTAGCGGAATACGCGGGTAAACGGCCGCCGAGCGTCCGGATTCCCCATGACCTGTTGATGCCGTTCGCTCATTGCGCCGAGGCATTCGGCCGGTTGTTCGACCGCGAGCCGTTGTTCACCGTGGACGGATTGCGAATGGCAAAGAAGCACATGTATTTCTCGGCTGCCAAGGCGCAGGCAGACCTGGGTTACGCCCCGCGTCCGGCGCGAGAGGCTTTGCACGATGCGATCGACTGGTTCCGGGAGTTCGGGTACCTGTAGCGCGTGTGGAATTTGGTCCATATTCTTGTTCTGATTTGTTCAAACTCGAATACGCCCTTCATATATTTGTAACAACAGCACCAACTTCCTTGAGAAGCTGGGTGGCGCTTTGAGGGAAGCGCCGCGGCGACGCGTCGAATACGATGGGCACACTATTCCACAAAACGGTCATCCGGCCGCGGTCGGGTGGGCCATACGATCAACGGTTGGCACGTCTACTGGTCCTGCCGCTCGCGCGTGTTGGACTCCATCCGAATGCGGTAACCGCGCTCAGCCTCGCTTTCGGAGCGATTTCCGCCGTGTTGTTCGCCGTCGCGATGGACGGATGGGCGTGGCTGGCCGCGTTATTGTTCATGGCGGCTGTCCTAGCCGACCATGGCGACGGAGAATTGGCCCGG
>JANQOH010000336.1 GCA_028289725.1 Alphaproteobacteria bacterium | reverse complement strand
TCGCCACGCCGAGGTCGCGCGATCGCTGCTCGATGCCGGGAAGGCCTACTATTGCTATTGCACGCCCGACGAACTCACGGCCATGCGAGAGAAGGCGCGCGCAGAAGGACGCAAACGGATGTATGACGGCCGCTGGCGCGACCGCGACCCTTCAGAAGCACCAAGCGATGTCCCGCCGGTCATTCGCTTCAAGGCGCCTCTCGATGGCGAAACGGTCATCGACGATTTGGTGCAAGGCGCGGTCACGGTCGCCAACGAACAACTGGATGACATGATCCTGCTGCGCGCGGATGGCACGCCGACTTACATGTTGTCGGTCGTTGTCGATGATCACGACATGGCGATCAGCCATGTCATTCGCGGCGACGATCATCTGACCAACGCTTTCCGACAAAGTCAGCTTTATGCAGCACTTGACTGGCAGCCGCCCATCTTCGCGCATATACCCCTCATCCACGGGCCCGACGGCGCCAAATTATCAAAACGCCACGGCGCACTCGGCGTCGAAGCGTACCGGGAAATGGGGTATCTGCCGGAGGCCGTGTGCAACTATCTATTGCGCCTCGGGTGGTCGCACGGCGATGACGAGATCATCAGCCGGAACCAGGCGATCGAATGGTTCGACCTCGATGCCGTGGGACGCAGCGCGGCACGGTTCGACTTCGACAAGCTCGAGAATTTGAACGGGCACTACATTCGCGAGGCCGATGACGCGCGTTTGGTCGCGCTGATTCGTCCCTTGGTGGAAGCGCAACTGCCATCACCGATGAACGCATCTGATTTGCAACGGATTCAACAGGGGATTCCCGGACTCAAGCCGCGCGCGACCACGCTTAACATGCTCGCCGAGGGCGCGATGATCTATGCGGGCAATACCGCGCCCGCCCCGACCGACAAAGCAGCCAAACTTCTTGATGCGGATGCGGTCGCGAGGCTTAACCGATTGAGCTCGCAACTGAAAGCCATAGAAAATTGGGACGAAGAGTCGCTTGAAAGTGCAATACGCGGCTTCGCGGAATCGGAGGACATTAAGCTCGGAAAAGTGGCGCAACCGCTCCGTGCCGGACTGACCGGCTCCACGGCCACACCGGGAATTTTTGAAGTCATGCGCGTGCTCGGAAAGGACTTAGTCGTTGGACGATTAGCTGCCTTATAAACGGCTGAAAATCCTATGAAAATGGCCCCAAACACTGGCAATTCGACACGACACAAATTGCCAAAGCTGGGACAAGTCACTATGCTCCCGGCGGCTTTCGAGCGCATGGGCACCGCCCGCTATTCCACATAATTAGGAGAAATCATTCGCCATGTCGGAGTCGGCTAGCAAGATCGGGGCGCCGGAAACTTCGAAGATCATCACGTTGACAGACACGCAAAACGGCCTTTCGGTCGAGTTGCCGGTTTTGTCCGGCACCAGCGGTCCCAATGTGATCGATATTCGGCGGCTTTACGCCGAGACCGGAATGTTCACGTACGACCCGGGCTTCACGTCGACCGGAAGCGCGGAGTCAGCAATCACCTTTATCGATGGCGAGGCCGGCATCTTGCTGCATCGCGGCTATTCCATCGAAGATCTCGCCGAACACAGCGATTTCATGGACGTGTCGTACTTGCTGCTCTATGGCGAACTGCCGAACAAGCCACAGCGCGACAAGTTCGCCCATGACGTTTCCTACCACACCATGCTGCACGAGCAGCTGACCTACTTCTATCGCGGGTTCCGGCGCGACGCTCACCCGATGGCGATCATGATCGGCGTGGTCGGTGCTTTGTCGGCATTCTATCACGACTCTCTCGATATTAATGACGCCCGGCAGCGTGAGATTACGTCCTATCGGCTGATCGCGAAGATGCCGACCATCGCCGCGATGGCCTACAAATACTCGATTGGGCAACCGTTCATTTATCCGCGCAACGACCTGAACTACGCGGAAAATTTCCTGCACATGTTGTTCGCGGTTCCGGCGGAGGAATATGACGTCAACCCGGTGCTCGCCCGCGCCGTGGACCGGATTTTGATCCTGCACGCCGATCATGAACAAAACGCGTCGACATCCACGGTCCGTCTCGCCGGGTCGTCAGGCGCAAACCCATTCGCATGCATCGCCGCTGGCATCGCATCGCTTTGGGGCCCGGCCCACGGCGGCGCCAATGAAGCTGTCTTGCGCATGTTGGAAGAGATTGGATCGGTTGAGCGCATTCCCGAATTCCTCGAGCGTGCGAAAGACAAAGACGATCCCTTCCGCTTGATGGGATTCGGCCACCGCGTTTACAAGAATTACGATCCACGCGCCTCGGTTATGCGCACGTCGGCGCACGAGGTGTTGGAAGAGCTCGGCGTACAAAACGAGCCTCTGCTCAAACTCGCCATGGAGCTCGAGAAAATCGCCCTTGAGGATCCGTACTTCGTGGAACGCAAATTGTTCCCGAACGTCGATTTCTATTCGGGCATCATTCTGCGCGCCATGGGCATTCCGATGGACTTGTTCACGGTGATCTTCGCGGTCGCGCGAACCGTCGGTTGGCTCGCCCAATGGAACGAGATGATTGAAGATCCAAGCCAGAAGATCGGCCGGCCGCGCCAACTTTATACCGGCGCGCCGAAACGGGACTACGTCTCGATAGACCAGCGCTGAGGGTACGGACGAACGGGTTCTAGGCGCGTTCGATCAGTTCGATTTTGTAGCCGTCGGGATCCTCGACGAACGCGATGACCGTGCTGCCGTGCTTCATCGGCCCCGGCTCGCGCACGACCTTGCCACCCTTGGCCTTCAGCGCCTCGCACGTTTTGTAGATATCGGGCACGCCCAGCGCCACGTGTCCATATCCGCTGCCCAAATCGTAGGGTGTTTCCTGGTCCCAATTGTGGGTCAACTCGATCACCGAATGCGACTCCTCGGGTCCGTAACCGACAAACGCCAATGTGAACTTGCCGTCCGGAAAATCGCTTTTCCGCAGTAACTGCATGCCGAGCAGGTTGGTGTAGAAGTCGAGCGACGCGTCCAGATCCTTGACACGGATCATGGTGTGCAACATGCGATATCCGTTGGTTTCAGCCATGTGTCTATGATCTCCCTACTCTGCCGCGTTTCGCATTCGCAGCGTACCCGGCGGCTTCCAATACAACAGCAGCGGCGCGCTGACTGGGCGACTGCCCATCTTCGTTTCCGCCCAATGCGATGAGTGCCTGCTCGATGGCGCCAATTTGGTCATCCCAGACGCCTTGATCAACCAACAATCGTTCGGCCACGGCAGCTAGATTATCAGCGGTACAAGCCTCTTGGATGAATTCAGGGATCGCGCCTCGTCCAAGAACCAAGTTGAGCAATGTGATATGAGACGCCCGCACCAGCCGCTTGGCAATCGCCATCGTCAACGGCGCCATGCGATATGCGACGACCATGGGGGTGCGCGCTACACCCAGTTCGAGCGTGACGGTCCCCGATGCCGCGATCGCGGCGTCGGCGGCTGCAAACGCATCGGCCTTGTCTTCGGCCGCGTCAACAATAGCCACTGGAACCGGCCAAGCCTGTGTCAAATCACACGCGAGGTTTGCGACATGGGGGACCGTCGCGATCATCGTATGAAGGTCTGGAATGCGTTGGCTCAAGCGTTCAACCGCGTCCCGAAACACCGGCAACATGCGGGAGACCTCACCGACCCGGCTGCCAGGCAATACAGCAAGTAGCGGCACGTCCATGGGGATCGCATGGGCTTTGCGAAAAGTACCGCCATTGCCTTTCGTCACCTCCTCCACCGCCGGGTGGCCGACGAACGTGCATGGCAATCCCTCGCGCTCGAAATAGGGCGGCTCAAACGGCAGCAATGCCAATAGATGATCGAACAA
>JANQOH010000309.1 GCA_028289725.1 Alphaproteobacteria bacterium | reverse complement strand
ACTTCGCGCAACGTCGCTTCGGCCGCGCTACGGGACACATCCCAGGTTGGCGATATTGGGCCCTCTCGAAGCGCGTCTCCAACACGCCGATTTGGTCATTCTCGGCGGGCTCAACGAAGGGACTTGGCCGGGGGAGGCGGCGGCGGATCCGTGGTTCAGCCGACCGATGCGCCAAACCTTCGGACTGCCATTGCCTGAACGCATGATCGGTTTGGCCGCACACGATTTTGCGCAGGCCTTTACCGCGCCCGAAGTCGTGCTCACCCGCGCCGAAAAGGTCGATGGCACGCCCACCGTGCCGTCGCGGTGGCTGACCCGTCTCAGCACCGTGCTTCGTGGCGCCGGGCTCGGGGAACGCGTCGGCGCCGAATTCTTTTGGACCGCTTGGCAGGCTTCGCTCGATATGCCGCAGGCCGACGCGCAGCCGATTGCACCGCCCGCGCCCTGTCCTCCAGTCAGCGCACGGCCAAGAAAACTATCTGTCACACGGATCGAACGATGGATGCGCGATCCCTATGAAATTTACGCGCGTCATGTCCTCAACCTCAAGGCGCTTGAGCCGCTGGATGCGCTGGTGAGCGCAGCGGACTACGGCAATTACATTCACCGTGCTTTGGATCAATTCATTACAGAATCTAAGCAAGATGCCCGGACAGGGCCGCTCGATCGCCTGCTAACGATTGGGCACAGTATCTTTTCGCCCGTCATGGCCTATCCGAGCCTTTGGGCCTTTTGGTGGCCGCGATTTGAACGTGTGGCGGCGTGGTTCGTGGAACACCAAAGAGAATTGTTTGACCCGAAAACACGAAGCGTGACCGAAACCGAAGGGCAACTGACCATCAATGCGCCCGCCGGTCCGTTCATGCTTCATGCGAGAGCCGACCGCATTGATGTCTCGCCAAACGGTGAGGTTCACATTATCGACTACAAAACCGGTGCGCCGCCGCGCGATGCCGAAGTGATTGCCGGCTATGCACCGCAATTGCCACTTGAGGCCGCGATCGCCGCGGCCGGCGGCTTTGCGGACATCGGCGCGGCGTCGATCGCGTCGCTGGCCTATTGGCGGTTGAGCGGCGGCGAACCGCCGGGCGAAGTCTGCCCGATCGATGAGCTGCCCGAGCGGCTCGCGGATGACGCGCTGGAGGGTCTCACCCGGTTGATCGCGACCTATGACGATCCCGCGACGCCCTATCCGGCCTATCCGAGCCCCGCGGCCGCGCCGCTCTACAGCGACTATGATCACTTGGCGCGCGTCGCCGAATGGTCCGCACACATGGCGGAGCGCGATTAATGGCGACGGTGGAAGAACTCGCGCGCGCACCGAAACTCGCGCAACGCCTTGCCTCGGATCCGCGCGCATCAGCTTGGGTCGATGCATCCGCCGGGACCGGCAAAACCAAGGTGCTGACGGATCGCGTGTTGCGCCTGTTGCTGGGTGCCGAATGTGGTCCGGTCGCGCCGTCAAACATTCTGTGCCTGACATTCACCAAGGCGGCGGCGGCAGAGATGTCGAACCGGCTGCATGAGAGCCTAGCCGAGTGGGCGACATTACCCGATGCGGCGCTCGCCGAGAAACTTGCTGACCTGACCGGCGAGCCACCGGAACCGGAAACCACCGATGCCGCCCGGCGGCTCCTGATACGTGTCCTCGACGCACCCGGCGGCATGCGCATCCAAACCATTCACGCCTTTTGCCAAGCTTTGTTGGCACGTTTCCCGCTTGAGGCCGCGGTGCCGCCGCACTTCGAAGTCATTGATGAGCGGACCGCCGATGAGCTGATGGCGGCGGTTCAGGAAGAGGTGATCAGCCGCATCGAGCCGGAAGCCGACGATCCATTGGCCAACGCGCTGGCGACGGTCACGCGCCATATTCATGAGCTGCATTTTCCGGAACTCATGGCGGAACTTGCGCGCGAACGCGGCAGGTTGGCGCGCCTGACGCGGAAGGCCGGCGGACGCGACGCGTTGATCGATACGATTTGGCGTCGGCTTGAACTTGCGGCGGACACCACACCGGACGATGTTTTGATGGAGGCTGCATCGGACGACAATTTCGACCGTGATGGCCTCGCGGCGGCCGCGGCGGCGCTGGCCGCGGGCAGTAAGACTGACCAACGGCGCAGCGGAATAATCCGCGATTGGTTGGCCCTCTCCGATGCAGCGTCACGCGCGGCGGCGATCGACGAATACGGATCCGCCTTTCTCACAAAGAAGGGCGTCGTACTTGCCAAGCTCGCGACCAAGAGCGTCGCTGAAAACGCCCCACCTGCTATCGACACCCTGACAGTTGAAGCAGAGCGGCTGGCAGCAATGCAGGAGGATGTTCGGCGCGCGACCGTCGCCGATGCCACCGCCGCGATTCTGACCCTCGGCAACGAACTGTTGGCGACTTTTGAAAGCCACAAGCGCGCCCATGGCTGGCTCGACTATGACGATCTGATCATTGTTACCCGCGACTTGCTAACGATGCCGGGCCGCGCGGCATGGGTGCTCTACAAACTGGACGGCGGTATCGATCACATCTTGGTCGACGAAGCCCAAGACACCAATCCGGAGCAATGGGAGCTGATCGCCGCGATCGCGGACGAATTTTTCGCAGGTGTGGGCGCACGCGAGAAACATCGGACCGTATTCGCGGTCGGAGACCCGAAGCAATCGATCTACAGTTTCCAACGGGCCGATCCGCGCGAGTTCGCGAAGATGCGCGGTTGGTTTGCGCAAAGGGTGCAGAATGCGGAACATGACTGGCGGGAAATTCCGCTGGAAACCTCGTTCCGGTCGACCCGAGCCATACTCGATGCGGTCGATGCGGTGTTTGCCCGCGACGCCGCCCAGGACGGCTTGTTGTTTGACGCGCGCCCGGTCCGCCACCAGTCCAACCGCAAGGGCCAAGCCGGCCGCGTTGAGATATGGCCCGCCGATGAGCCGCAGGATGACGATCCGCCCGAAGCCTGGAAGCCGCCAATAGAAAGAACGACGACGCAGTCGGCCCAAAGCCGGCTGGCGGCGCGCGTGTCGCAAAAGATCGCTGACCTATGCGACGGCCAGGAGGTGTTGCCCTCTCACGATCGCCCCATCGGTCCCGGCGACATTATGGTCTTGGTCCGCCGACGCAACGCATTCTTGGATGAGCTCGTCCGCCGCCTCAAGGAGCGGCGCGTTCCCGTAGCCGGGATCGACCGCCTGGTGCTGGCCGACCATATTGCGGTCATGGACATGATCTCGCTCGGCCGCTTCTTGCTATTGCCGAGCGACGATCTGAGCCTCGCCGAAGCGCTCAAGAGCCCGCTGTTCGGATTCGATGACGACGATCTGTTTGCAATTGCCTATGGGCGCGACGATCAAACGCTTTGGCAAAGCCTTGCCGGGAAGCGTGATCGCGACCCGAAATTCGAAGCCGCGCACGAGACGCTCGCGAACTTGTTGGCCACTGCGGATTTTCGGTCGCCCTACGAGCTCTATGCCGATTTGCTGGGCGCACGGGGTGCGCGCCGGCACTTCTTGGCACGACTTGGCCTTGAGGCAATCGATCCGCTGGACGAGTTCCTTTCGCAAGCATTGGCATACGAGCGCGCGCATGTTCCGAGTTTGCAGGGGTTCCTTCACTGGCTCGAAACCGGCGCGGTCGAGGTCAAGCGTGATCTGGATGTTGGCACAGCCAAAGCCGTTCGTGTCATGACCGTACACGGTTCGAAGGGCCTGCAATCGCCCATCGTGTTTCTGCCCGACACGCTCCAATTGCCGCGCCGCTCACCGCGCCTGGCTTGGTCAGCGGCGGGAGATGCGATGCTTTGGCCGCCGCGCGAAAATTTGCGGGATTCGCTGTCGCGCGAATGGATTGACGAGGCGCGAGCGCGCCAAGCTCAGGAATATCGTCGCTTGCTCTATGTCGCGATGACACGCGCCGCGGACCGACTCTATGTGTGTGGTTGGCGGAATCGAACCCGTGCGCCGGAAAACTGTTGGTACAATTTGATTCAAGACGCGCTTGCAGACCACGCGGACGTGACAAGATTGGTCGATCCGTTGGCAGTCGCGTCCGAAACTGGCGAACCTCAGACGATTTTGCGTCTCGATAGCACGCAAACCAATCCGCCCGACACGACCACTACGCGGCGCGAAGAGCCGCCAATCGACGATGCACCCGCGTGGGTGCGCACGCCACCGCCACCGGAACCCGCGCCGCCGATCCCGTTGGTTCCGTCGAAGCCAGCCGTGGACGCGCCGCCCGCCCGATCGCCCCTTGCGCCGGAGGACCGACGCGCGGCGGAGCGTGGACGCCTCATTCATCGGCTGTTACAGAGCCTGCCCGACGTGCCCGTCGCCGAACGCCGGGCGGCATGCGACCGGTTTCTTGACGCCGCGGCCACGGACCTTGATAGCGGCGCGCGCGAAGATATCGCCACAGCCGCGCTCAACGTTCTTCATTCGGATGAATTCGCGCCCGTTTTCGCACCGGGGAGTCTTGCGGAAGTACCGATCGCTGGGTTGCTGCCGGGCAGCGCCTCGCAAATCCTGTCCGGGCAAATCGATCGGCTGGCAGTGTCCGACACGTCCGTGCTTGCGATCGACTATAAGACGAATCAAAAACCGCCCAGCACGCAAACCGAGGTCCCGGAAGCCTATTTGCGACAAATGGCGAGCTATCGCGCCGGGCTCCAGGCGATCTTTCCGGACCGCACCGTGCGCTGCGCTTTGGTCTGGACCGAAGGCCCCAACCTGATGTCGCTTGACGATCAATTGCTCGACCGATTCGCGCCAAATCCCTGACAAAATCAAGGTTTTAGCTTATCTGGGAGATAGGCTTCGCGCGCCTTGACGGGTTTCCGGACGCTCCCTACATTGGACCTTCCGCCGGGTGACCACGCCCAATTCGTCGCTTGAACTAAGGAGCGTTTCATGGCCACACAGAAAGTTTCAGACGACAGTTTCGAAAGCGACGTGCTCAAGTCCGACACGCCGGTTTTGGTCGATTTTTGGGCTGAATGGTGTGGGCCGTGCAAGCAAATCGCGCCGGCGCTTGAAGAGATTGCCACCGAGTTTTCCGACCGGGTGACCGTGGCCAAAATCAATATCGACGAAAACCCGCAGACCCCGACGAAATACCGGGTGCGCGGCATTCCAACCTTGCTGCTGTTCAAGGACGGCGAGGTGGCCGCCATGAAAGTCGGCACGGCGCCGAAGAGCGACCTTGCAAATTGGGTCGAATCGAATCTCGGCTAAACCCGCCTAATTAATTGTTGGCGTAAAACCGCCGGCTACATGAATAGTCGGCGGTCTTGAGGCATGTCCGCGTATAGGTGCGCGACATGTTCGCCGTATCCGTTGTACAGCTTCGTCGCGACACGTTCGCCCAATCCAAGATCGCGTTCCGAAGCCTGCGTCCAGCGCGGGTGCGAGAATCCTGGATTCACATTCGCCCAAAAACCATATTCGCTCGGCGCGATAACTTCCCAAAAAGTCTTGGGCCGTTCTTCCGTGAACCGGAAACGCACAATCGATTTAATATGCTTGAAGCCGTATTTCCACGGCACGGCGAGTCGCAAGGGCGCACCAAATTGCTTGGCTAATGGTTTGCCGTACGCGCCTGTGACGATCATCGAAAGCTCATTGCCTGCCTCGGCAATCGTCAAGCCCTCGGTATACGGCCACGGATAAAAAGTCTGCCTTTGGCCCTTGGCGATTTCCGGGTTCGAGAAGGTGGTCATTTCCAGATATTTCGCCGACCCGAGAGGCCGCGCCATATCGACCAGGTTCTTAAGCGGGAAACCAGTCCACGGAATGGTCATGGCCCAGGCTTCGACGCAGCGGTGCCGGGTAATCCGCTCCTCGAGGGGCATTTTTCGGATTAGCTCATCCGCCTCGATGCGGATTTCCTGTTCCACCAGGCCATCGATTAGAATTTCCCAGGGGCGAATTTCCAGGGCCTGCGCGGCCTTCCAAACCTGTTTGTGAGAGCCGAACTCGTAAAAATTATTGTAGGTCGAGGTGATCGACTCATCCGTCAGCGGCAAGGAAACCGATAGAGACTCATTGCGTTCCGCCGGATAGAGATCAGCGGTCGGATCCTCGGCGGCGGCCGCCTGGGAGATCGCATCCTCTTCTTCGCAACCCGCCAGAAGCGGGGCAGCGCCCGCGGCAATGGCACCCGCCGCGACGCCTTTCATCAGCGCCCGGCGATTACGAAATACGGCTTCAGGCGTGGCCGCAGACTCGGGCAGCACCCAGCCCGGAAGCTTCTTGATCAGCATGGCTATCTCCAGTCGGTCGCCGGTTGCCCCGGCGCCTCGGATATAGCGCCGAGACGCACCGGGTCAAGCCGGTCTCACCGCCTGTTGAAAGGTATCACGCGATGATCACGCCGGGCGGATCCAAACGGCCGTATCGTGGATCACGGCGCCGCCATTGGGTGGTCCGGCTTCGGCGCTGAGCAAGGTGTTCAAACCCTTGCCGCCTTCGAAGGCCCGGTTCGGCCAAATGCACTCGACCACCACGACGCCAGGCTGCAATCCATCGAAGAGTTCGGTGTGCACCAATATCTCGCCATGCTTGTTGCCAAGCCGCACGGCGTCGCCATCCGCAAGATCGAGCCGCGCGGCATCATCCGGATGCAACTTCACGCTCGGCCGCGCCTCTTTCTTTTGCGAGGTCGGCGTTTCGGTGAACGAGCTGTTGAGATAGTTGTGCGCCGGCGCGGCGACCATGCGGAACGGATGTTCGTCATCGGCCTCGTCGATAATCTCGAAATGATCCGGCAGCGTCGGCATGACCTCGTGGTCGGCGCCGAGGCGCGACCAGTCCGGCGCGAAGCGGAACTTGCCGTCGGCGAACCCGAAGCCATCGATGAAATGCGCGGTGTCGAAATCCGGTTGGCATTCGATCCAACGATTTTCGCGCAGGGCTTCGATGCCACCCCAGCCCGACGCCCGCAGGGTCGCATCGATGATCTCGTTTTCCGTCATCTCGAAGCCGGGATGTTCGGCGCCGAGACGTTTGGCAAGCTCGCAAATCACAAAGTGATTGGCACGGGTTTCGGCGAGCGGTTCGATTGCTTTCGGGCCGAGGATGATGTGTTGGTGCCCGCCAGCTTGATAAATGTCGTCGTGCTCCAGAAACGTTGTCGCGGGCAGCACAATGTCGGCATAGTCAGCCGTTTCGGTCATGAACTGTTCGTGCACACACAAGAACAGGTCGTCGCGCGCGAGGCCTTGATTGGTAAGCGCGGATTCCGGCGCGACAACGGCCGGATTGGTGTTTTGCACCAACATCGCCGTGACCGGCGGGCCGTCGCCCAGGTCTCGTTTGTCTCCGGTGAGCACCGGACCGATGCGCGATTGATCGAGCATGCGCACGGACCGATCAAGAACGTCGAGCCCCTCGATCAGCGACTTGTCCCAATGATAAATGTCGGCATTCGAATAAAAGGCGCCGGCGCCTTCGTGGAGCCATTTTCCGGTTACGGTCGGCAGGCATGATACCGCGTGCATACTCGCCGCGCCGTTGCGAGAGCGCGTGAAGCCATAGCCGACGCGGATGAAGGCGCGCTCGGTCTCGCCATAGAGCTTGGCGAAGTCTTCGATCGCCTGAACGTCGAGCCCGGTAATTTTTGAGGCCCACTCCGGCGTCTTCTCCGAAAGATGCTGATGCAAGCGATCCGGACAGTCGGAATAGCGCGCCATATAGTCCGCGTCGGCATAACCGTCGCGGAAGAAGACGTGCATCATGGCGCAGGCCAACGCCCCGTCCGTGCCGGGCCGAAGCGGCAAATGCAAATCCGCGACTTTCGCCGTGCGGGTGCGATACGGATCGATCACCACAAGCTTGGCGCCGCGTTGCTTTCGGGCGCGCTGGATATGGGTCATCACATTGACTTGGGTGGACGCCGGGTTACCACCCCACGAAATAATCAAGTCTGAGACCGCCATTTCACGCGGGTCCGGCCCACGCAAAGCCCCCGCGCCGGCTTTCCAGCCAGCCTGCGCCAATGTGGTGCAAATCGTGCTGTGCTGACCGGAATAGTTCATGGCGTGACGCAAGCGGTTGATGCCGTCGCGCTGCACCAGTCCCATCGTGCCCGCGTAAAAATAGGGCCAAACCGTTTCCGCGCCATGGCGCTGGGTGGCGGTCACAAACGCTTCCGCAATCTCATCAAGCGCCGCGTCCCACGAAATTCGCTCGAGGTCGCCGGATCCGTTGCGGCGAAGCGGGTGTGTCAGACGATCCGGGTGATGCACCCTTTCGGCATAGCGCGCGACCTTCGCGCAGACCACGCCGGCTGTGTAGCTATTGTCACGCGACCCGTGGACCCGGCCGATCGTTTGCCGATCGATCCGTTCCACCTCAAGGGCGCAGGTGCTTGGGCAATCGTGCGGGCACGCGGAATAGGCAATATCGATCTTCGCATCGGTGTCCATACAACTAACTCCTAACTCAGCGCCGCAGAGGCCTTATGAATGCGCCCGCAAGCATCATCGAGAACCTCGTCCGCGGTCGCGTAGGAGATTCTGAAATAGGGATCGAGACCGAACGCCGTGCCATGCACCACGGCGACACCGACGCTCTCCAGCAAATAGGTGGCGTAGTCCTCGCTCGACTCAATGGTTTTTCCATCGGGCGTCGATTTGCCGATCACGCCGGCACAGCTCGGATAAACATAAAACGCGCCCTCAGGCGTCAAACACGAAAGGCCCGGCGTCTCATTGAGACGGCCGACCACCATGTCGCGACGCTTCTTAAACGCCGCGTTGCGGGCTTCAAGAAAACTCTGATCGCCATTCAACGCCTCGACCGCGGCCGCTTGACTGATCGACGTGGCGTTCGTGGTACTTTGCGATTGCAGCTTGCCCATGGCCTTGATCAGCTCCACCGGCCCACCCGCGAAGCCGATCCGCCACCCGGTCATGGCATAAGATTTCGACACGCCATTGATCGTCAATGTGCGGTCGTAAAGACCAGGTTCCACTTGGGCGACGGTCGAGAAAACGAAATTGTCGTAGGTAATTTTCTCGTAGATGTCGTCCGCCATCACCCACACATGCGAATGGCGCATCAAGACATCCGTCAGCGCCTTCATTTCGTCCGGCGAATAGGCGGCGCCCGTCGGGTTGGAGGGCGAATTCAAGATCAGCCACTTGGTGCGCGGTGTGATCGCGGCCTCGAGATCCTCCGGCCGCATACGGAATCCGGTCTCCGCGCTGGTGTCGACGAAAACCGGTGTGCCGCCGGCGAGCAAGACCATGTCCGGATAGGACACCCAATAGGGCGTCGGGATGATGACTTCGTCACCTTCGTCGACCGTCGCCAAAATGGCGTTAAACAGAACCTGCTTACCGCCAACGCCCACGTTGATCTGCTGCGGCGAATATTCCAGCCCGTTGTCGCGCTTGAATTTCTCGCAAACCGCCTTCTTCAAGGCGGGCGTGCCGTCCACGGCGGTGTATTTTGTGTCGCCGGCCTGGATGGCATCGATCGCCGCTTGTTTAACGTTGTCCGGCGTATCGAAATCCGGTTCACCCGCGCCCAGCCCGATAACGTCGTGCCCAGCCGCCTTGAGCTCCTGCGCGCGGCCTGTGACGGCCATGGTCGGAGAGGGTTTGATACGGTTCAAACGGTCGGCAAGAAAGGCCATACAACAGGTCCTTGATTGGCGTGTTCCGGTGGTCGGCGCCAAGCTACGCCGCCATGCTCCGCCACGCAAGGCGAAGCGACGCACGGCCGTCGCAGTCTGTTGCGCCAGCGAGACAATCAAATTATTCGGTTAAATCCGACGGTTAGGAGCGCTATATGTGTAGCGAACGGCTGTTGTCGCCTTGGCCAAGGCGACCAGGGCGGGCCGCCGGAACGCGAAGGAGCGTGAGGTGCGCGACGATGTTTGAGAATGGACGATGGGTGTTCGGTGTTGGTGTGACCGCGCTTGCCATTACGGTGGCGAGCGCCGCCTTCGGCCTGACCCGGGCCATTCATCTCGACCAAGGAACACCGGTCTCATTGCTCACCGTCGAACACGACAGCCGGGAGTCCGCGCTCATCGCACTCGGCGAACTCGCTTTCAAGTCCGACTTCCTGCTTGAAGCCTCGCCGCTGAGGACGTTGGGAACCAATATGACCTGCGACACCTGCCATCCGGACGGCGGGGCGCGCGATATCGTGTTCTTCGAGGGGCTCTCTGATAAGCCGGGCAATTTGGACGTGACGAACCGCGCGATATCGCTCATCGAAGACGGTGTCTACAACCCACTCAACGTGCCAAGCGTCCGCGGCGCCAAGCACACGGCCCCGTTTGGCCGCGACGGCCGTTTCGAGTCGGTCGAAGACTTCACGCTCTTCGCGATCGCCAATGAGTTTGCCGGCGGGATCCCGTCCGACCTCGTGATTGAGAGTTTGGTGGCGTTTCAGGAGAACTTGCCCTTCCCGGACAACCCGTTGATCGACCTATCAGGTCGTTTGTCCGACGCGGCGCCTGCGGCGGCGAAACGCGGCGAAGAAATCTTCAACCGGCCCTTCCCGAACGATCCAAACATGACGTGCGGGACCTGCCATGTCGCGTCGGACTATTTCCTGGACCACAAGACCCATGATGTCGGCAGTGGTCGGAGGGGACGAGCCGGCAAGGAATTTGAAACACCGACATTGCGGGAAACAGTCTTCACGCCGCCTTACTTCCACGATGGCCAACATGACAGCTTGGCCGAGGTGGTCGATTACTTCGACACCTATTTTGACCTTGGACTAACCGATGACGAGCGTGCTGATTTGACCAGCTATCTCGAGGTTGTCGGTGGCGGCACTTTGCAGGAACCAGCAGCCAATGCGCCCATTCATCCGGCGACCGCGCTGACACTCCTGGACTTGTCACTGACTGATGACGATTGGCTGCTGACGCGCATGCTTGTGACACAACTTTCAACGGAGTTGGATCGCTGGCGCGGGGCCCCGGAGGCGCCGCCCGAAGCGACGATCGATGCGTGGATCGCCCTTATGCGGCGTATCGAGGCGCAGACCAAGGTCCAAGATTTTGCCGCCGCGCGCGCAACGCTGCAGGATTTGGAAATCGCCATCGCGGGAACCGCCGGCGGTTAACGGCGCCCAACCCAGATTCCAAGCCGCGGCCATTGCCGCTTCCAGTCATCTCGCGCATACTCCGCCGCCCGATCAGGAAATTGACAAAGATGCCGTGACCAACGGCATAGGGAGGCCGCCGTGCAATTGGGGGACTTTGAGCTCAACGACGCCCTAGCGAGACTTGGCACCGAGAGCGCATTCGAAGTATTGGCGCGCGCCAAGGAGATTGAGCGCCAGGGGCATGAGGTCATCAATCTGGGAATCGGCCAACCCGATTTCTCCACGCCACAGCATATTGTCGAAGCGGCCAAGAAAGCGCTCGACGACGGTCACCATGGCTATACGCCAGGCAACGGCATTCTGCCTCTCAGAGAAGCCGTGGCCGCCGATGTCAAAAAATACCGGGGCGCCGAGATCGACCCGGACAATGTGGTGATCGTTCCGGGCGGCAAAGTGACCATGTGGTACGCGATCCTAATGTTCGGCGGACCGGGCACCGAAATCATGTACCCCAACCCGGGATTCCCGATCTACGAGTCCGTGATCGCCTATTCGGGGGCCAAACCGGTTCCGATCCCCCTGCGCGAAGAGAACGGCTTCGCGTTCGACGCCGACGAAGTCCTCGAAAAAATTACGCCCGCTACCCGTCTGCTGATCATTAACAGCCCAGCCAATCCGACTGGCGGCGTCGTTCCGCGCGACCAATTCGACAAGCTCGTGGCCGGCCTTGAACGGCATCCGCATGTCACGGTCATGTCCGACGAGATTTATTCGCGGCTCACTTATGACGGTGCCGAGTTCGTCACCATGCTGGGGTATGAGTCGCTGCGCGACCGGCTGATCATTCTCGACGGTTGGAGCAAGACCTACGCCATGACCGGTTGGCGCATTGGCTACGGCGTCTGGCCCGCGCCGCTGGTTGATTTGGTCACACGTCTCAACATCAATTCGGTTTCGTGCACCAACGCCGCGACGCAGTTCGCCGCCATTGCCGCGCTCGAAGGGCCGCAAGATTCCGTCGAGGTCATGCGCGCGGCGTTCGACCAACGGCGCAAGCTCATCGTCGACCTGACCAACGACATTCCGGGCATGAGCTCGATCCTGCCAACAGGCGCGTTCTACACCATGCCGAACATTTCAGGCACCGGCGTCAGCGCCAAGGACATGGAAACTTTTCTGCTCGAGGAACTGCACGTGGCGGCAATTGCCGGCACAAGTTTTGGCGCGTATGGCGAAGGCTATATTCGGTTTTCTTACGCCAACTCGGTTGAGAATATTCAAAAAGCGCTCGGACGCATGCGCGACCATGCCAATTCCGTCGGCTGGTCCAAAGCCGCCTAGCAATTGAGCTGGGCCACAACGCAACCATAGGGAAAGCAAACGGCCCGCCGCGATTGCGTTCGTTATGGCGGTCGAAGACAGGTATCCTTGCGGAGATGATACCGCAATGGCGTAATCCCATAGCGGACTGAGGCCGCTGGCACTTGGCGACCGATTTAGATTAAAGCGACGCGCCGCCCGCATAGCTTAGGTCATCGGATGGAATCTCAGAGCAATTTGCGACCCTACGCGGTCTGGGACCGGACCACGCGGTGGTTCCATTGGATCAACGTCATCTGCGTTCCTGGCTTGGCCGTCATTGGACTGGCGATTCTCTATAACAAGCCGTTCGGGGTTTCGGATGAAGGCAAGATTCTGCTCAAAACCATCCATGTTTGGATCGGTTATGTGTTCCTTGCAAATCTCGCATGGCGGCTGGTCTGGGGATTTCTCGGCGGACCCTATGCCCGTTGGCGTCGTTTGCTACCGGGCGGGGCGGGCTATGGAGACGCTGTCCGCGCTTATCTCAAGGGCATCGGAAGCAGCGACGGGCCGCGTTATCTCGGTCACAATCCCGTGGGCCGCATCGCCGTCACAGCCTTGCTTGCGCTTCTCGTAGTCCAAGCGGCGACAGGATTGGTGCTCGCGGGGACCGACATCTTTTATCCGCCCTTCGGCGCCCAGATCGCGTCTTGGATCGCCGCGCCGGGCGTCGATCCGGCGAGCCTCGTTCCGTACGACAAGACCCTGGTCGATGAAGCCGCGTACGAAGCCATGCGTGACTTCCGATCACCGTTCAAGACCGTGCATTATTGGACCTTCTGGCTGCTCTGCGTCGGCATCGCGGTACACGTCCTGGCCGTTGTGATGACTGAGATCCGCGAGGGCGGTGCTCTGATCTCGGCCATGTTCACGGGACGGAAACATCTCGACCGCGAGCCCGTCGACGCGCCGCCAAAATCCCCCGAACGCTGAAGATCGGTAAGACACGACTGACTGCGGCGCGCTAGCGCGCCGCAACACTAGGCTGTCAACGCCCCAAGGCCGAAGCGCAAATGTATGCCGCGCCCACGACGGGTCATGTCAGGGGCATGGCAGCACAATGGCGCCCGGCCCATTGCATCATGGACACCCGTGACCGATATTTGAGCCATGGTAGACGTTGCCGAGAATCTTAGCAGCGCCGGGCGCGGTGATCCGTTTCAATTGGTGTCGGACTTCAAACCGGCCGGCGACCAACCGCAAGCGATCGAGGAACTTCTGCAAGGCTTGGCGCAGGGCGAGCGCGATCAGGTGCTGCTCGGTGTCACGGGCTCGGGCAAGACCTTCACCATGGCGCAGGTGATCCAGAGCGTCGCCCGCCCGACGTTGATCCTCGCGCCAAACAAGACATTGGCCGCGCAGCTTTACGGCGAGATGAAGTCGTTTTTCCCCGACAACGCGGTCAATTATTTCGTCTCCTACTACGATTACTACCAACCAGAGGCCTACGTCCCGCGCAGCGACACCTACATCGAGAAAGACGCGTCGATCAACGAGCAGATTGACCGTATGCGCCATGCCGCCACACGCGCGCTACTGGAACAAGACGATGTGATTATCGTTGCCAGCGTGTCGTGCATTTACGGTATCGGCGCGGTCGAGACCTACGCCGAGATGGTGATCGACTTGTCCGTTGGAGCAAACGTCGATCGCGGAAAGTTGCTAAAGCAACTGGTTGAACTCCAGTATCGACGCAACGATACCAGCTTTGTGCGTGGCACGTTTCGGGCGCGAGGGGATGGCATCGAGATATTCCCCGCGCATTACGAAGATCGCGCCTGGCGACTGTCGTTGTTCGGCGATGAGATTGAATCGATTACCGAATTCGATCCTTTGACCGGCGAAAAAACCGACACGCTGCGCCAAATTCGCGTTTATCCAAGCAGCCACTACGTGATTCCGCGCCCGACCAGTCAGCAAGCAATCAAGGGCATCCGTGTCGAGCTCAAGCAACGCCTGGACGAACTTGTCGGCCTCGGCAAACTTCTCGAGGCGCAGCGGCTCGAGGAACGAACCGTGCTTGATCTCGAAACAATCGAAACCACGGGATCATGCCCGGGCATCGAAAACTACTCGCGGTATTTGACCGGCCGTCAGCCGGGCGAGCCACCGCCAACTTTGTTCGAGTATTTGCCGGAAAATGCGCTGTTGGTGGTGGATGAAAGTCACGTCACGGTGCCGCAACTCGGCGGCATGTTTCGCGGCGACTTCAATCGTAAATCCACGCTCGCCGAATTCGGTTTCCGTTTGCCGTCGTGCGTCGACAACCGGCCGCTCAAGTTCGAGGAATGGGAGGCCATGCGGCCGCAGACCATTTTTGTCTCGGCGACCCCAGGCAATTGGGAAATGGCGCGGACCGGCGGCGTGTTCACGGAACAAGTCATCCGACCGACCGGGCTGATCGATCCGGTGTGCATTATTCGACCCGCCTCAAGCCAAGTCGACGACTTGTTGGCCGAATGCCGGGCCTGCGCTGACAAGGCACAGCGCGTTCTGGTGGCCACGCTAACAAAACGCATGGCCGAGGATTTGACGGAATATCTGTCGGAAGCCGGTTTGCGGGT
>JANQOH010000302.1 GCA_028289725.1 Alphaproteobacteria bacterium | reverse complement strand
GGCTTCACCTTCAACAACCCCAACGAGAAGGGGAAGCCCGATTTCAGCTTTTCCTCGACGAAATCCATTTCCGACCCGATGAGAAACATCACCGCTTTCGGATCGATCAGCACCGTCACGCCCTTATCCACCACGACTTCGTCGAACTTCTCGATCTCGTCGGCATATTCCAGCGAGTAGGCGAGGCCGGAGCAGCCGGCGCTTCGCACGCCGACGCGTATGCCGGCCGACGGTTTGCCGCGCTGGTCCAGCAAATGCTGGATCTGCTTGGCCGCGGCGTCGGTAATGCTCAACGCCTGCGGCAAGGCTGGCCTTGGCGGTGCTTCTGTGGTGATTTGATCCATCGTCCGTCTTGAACTCTTTCGGTTTGCCCGTCCCGCGGTTTATTCCGCGGCAACCGCTCCTTGATCCTGCTCGTCGTCGTGCTTGCCACGATAGTCGGCGATCGCCGCCTTGATCGCGTCCTCGGCCAAAACCGAGCAGTGGATCTTCACGGGCGGCAGCGACAAGTGCTCCGCGATTTGCGTGTTCTTGATCTCTTCGGCTTCGTCGATCGACTTGCCTTTGATCCACTCGGTCGCCAGCGAACTCGAAGCAATCGCCGAGCCGCAGCCAAAGGTCTTGAACTTCGCGTCTTCGATCACGCCGCCGTCGCCGACCTTGATTTGCAGCTTCATCACGTCGCCACACGCCGGCGCGCCGACCAAACCCGTGCCAACGGACTCGTCGCCCTTATCCAGAGAACCAACGTTGCGGGGGTTTTCGTAGTGATCGATCACTTTATCGTTGTAGGCCATTTTTAACTCACTCTTTCACGTTTGCCGAGGGCGCACCCTCACTTGCCCAACTCCCAATCGCGCGGTTGCGCGACCGTCTCGCTTAATGCTCCGTCCACTCGATCGATTTCAGGTCGACCCCTTCTTGCACCATCTCCCACAGCGGGCTCATCTCACGCAGGCGGCCGACATGATCCGCGAGGGTGTCGATGGCGTAGTCGATTTCCGCTTCGGTGTTGAACCGGCCGATGCCGAAACGGATCGACGTGTGCGCGAGCTCTTCATCGACGCCGAGCGCGCGCAACACATAGGAAGGCTCCAACGAGGCCGAGGTGCAGGCGGACCCGGATGAGACCGCCAGATCCTTAATCGCCATCAGCAACGACTCACCTTCGACATAAGAGAAGCTGAGATTGAGATTGCCGGCGTACCGCTTCTCCGGATCGCCGTTCAAAATCACATCCGGAATCCGGTCGTTGACGCCCTTGTGGAGTTTCTGCGCCAGCATCCGAATGCGTTCGGATTCCGCCGGCATGTCCTCGCGGGCGACACGGCAGGCTTCACCCATGCCGACGCAGAGCGGCGCCGGCAAAGTGCCCGAGCGCATGCCGCGTTCCTGGCCGCCACCATTGATCAAGGCTTGCAGACGGACGCGCGGACGACGGCGGACATAAAGCGCGCCAATACCCATCGGCCCGTAAATCTTGTGGCCCGAAATGCTCATCAGGTCGATGTTCATCTCGTTGACGTCGAGGGGGATCTTGCCGACGGCCTGCGCGCAGTCGGTATGGAAGAACACGCCCTTCTCGCGACAAATCTTGCCGATCTCGGCGAGCGGCTGGATGACGCCGATCTCATTGTTGACGCCCATAACCGACACCAGAGAGGTCTTGTCCGTGATGGCGTCGCGGAGTTGCTCCAAGTCGATCAATCCATTTGGCGCGACCGGCAAATACGTGACGTCGAAACCGTCCTGCTGGAGGTGCCGGCAGCTATCGAGCACGCACTTGTGCTCGGTCAGCACGGTGACGATGTGGTTCTTGCGATCCTTGTAGAAGTTCGCCACGCCCTTAATGGCGAGGTTGTTCGATTCCGTCGCGCCGGAGGTGTAGATCACTTCCTTCGGATTGGCGCCGATGATCGTCGCGATCTCGCCGCGCGCTTCCTCGACCGCCTCTTCGACTTCCCAGCCATAGGAGTGGCTGCGCGAATGCGGATTGCCGAATTTCTCCTTGAAGAACGGCATCATCGCTTCGAGCACGCGCGGGTCGACCGGCGTTGTCGCCTGATTGTCCAGGTATATGGGAAGCGTGATGTTGCTGCCGTTTCTCTTGTTTGTCATCGAAGGTCCTCTGGTCCTTAAGCGGCGGTTCGGGCCGCCGGCATTGTCGCGCGGGATGTCTGCCCCACGCGTGCGCGCGTGCGCTCATAAAGCTTCCGCCATGTTTCGCCGATCGCTTCTATATCGGCATCGTCGGTCGATAAGCCAAGGCTGATCCGAATGGCCTCGCCGGCCGCTTCATCGCCAAAGCCCATCGCCCGCAATACATGGCTCGCGGTAACCTTGCCCGAGCTGCAGGCGGCGCCTGCGCTCACGGCAATTCCGTCCAAATCGAACGCCATCACTTGGGTCTCGCCGGAAACGCCCGGCATGCCGATGCACGTCGTGTTGGCAAGTCTTGGGGCCGCCGCGCCGTAAACCACCGCGTCCGGCGCGATACGGCGAAGCGCTGCTTCCAAGGCATCGCGCCGCGCGCCAATCCGCGCGGTCTCGCTGATCTCTCCGCGTGCGAGCGCAGTCGCTACGCCAAAACCGACAATGCCCGCCACATTCTCCGTGCCGGCGCGCAAACCGCGCTCCTGCCCGCCGCCTCGCAACAAAGGCTTCAGGCTCAAGCCCTGGCGGACAATCAGCGCGCCGACGCCTTGGGGTCCGCCAATCTTGTGCGCCGACAGCGTCATGAGGTCGAGCCCGAGCCCGGCAAAATCAATCGCCAAACGACCGGCCGCTTGGACCGCGTCACAATGCACGATCGCGCCGGCCGCGTGCGCCCCCCGCGCAATCTCCGCGATCGGTTGCACGACGCCCGTCTCGTTGTTGGCGTACATCACCGACACGATCGGCCGACCGCCAATATCGCCGAGCGCCACGTCCAACGCGTCAAGATCAACGACGCCGTCGCGCGAGACGGGCAACCGAACAGCGTCGGGCGCGGCCGCCAGAACGGAATCATGCTCGATCGCCGAAACAAAAATCGGCGCATCGCCAAAGCCGGCCAAGGCCATCGCATTCGCCTCGGTGCCGCCGCTCGTGAAAACCACTTCTTCGGGCCGCGCGCCTGCAAGGGCCGCGACCTGTGACCGTGCCTGTTCGACCGCGGCGCGCGCGCGCCGGCCGATGCCATGCACCGACGACGGATTGCCGCCGTCCGCCAAGCAACGCGTCATCGCCTCGACCACCTCGGGTCGGGTCGGTGCGCTGGCATTGTGGTCACAATAAAGCACGTGGGTCCCTACTCCGCCGCGGTCGCCGCAATCACCGGCTCGGCGACGAATTCGTGGCGCTGATCCAAGCCCAGGCCGCTGGTGCCAAGCACGCGACGGTTACAAACATCGGCAAGCGACACCGAGCTCAAATAAAGCTGAATCTGATTGCCGAGCTCCGCCCAAAGATCGTGGGTCAAACATCGACTGGCGTCGCTCTTACAGCCGTTGGGGGAGTTCGGACGGCACCGGGTCGCCCGCACCGGCTCATCGACCGCCAAAATAATGTCGGAAATCCGCACGGTCGGCGCGTCGTGCGCCAACAAGTACCCGCCGCCGGGGCCGCGGACGCTTTTCACCAACCCGCCTTTGCGAAGTTTGCTGAACAGCTGCTCCAGATAGGACAGCGAGATCTCCTGGCGCTCCGCGATATCCGCCAGCGACACGGGTCGACCGTCGCCATTTTGGGCAAGATCGACCATCGCCATCACCGCATATCGTCCTTTTGTACTCAGGCGCACCGCTTCGCCTCCTCAATCAATCTCTTCGGTCACTCAAACGCGCGCGCCGCAGCGCACACAATCACTACTGGGCACTACCGGGCGCGACTTGTCCGTCTGCCATTTCCGGACTTAGACGCCCTTTTGGCGCCGCCCCCGGACTCGTATCCGGCGGCCGGCAAATCTTCATCCCCGTCGCCTTGCGCCTCGATGGCCTCGAGCCGCGCTTTGAGCGTGCTGACCTGGTCCAGCAAGCCGTCCAACGCGCGCGCCACAGGATCGGGAATTCGTTCGGGCGTGCCATAGGCCAGGAAGTCTTCGTGCTTCGCCTTCTTATCGCGCCGGCCCACTTGTTTGGCCGGGATGCCGACCATCGTCGCACCCGGCGGAACTTCGGCGATCACCACCGCGTTCGCGCCAATGCGCGCGCCTGCGCCGACCGTAAACGGACCCAAGACACTCGCGCCGGACCCGATGATCACGCCGTCTTCCAACGTCGGGTGGCGCTTCACACCGCGTTCAAGCGACGTGCCGCCCAGGGTGACGCCCTGGTACAGCGTAACGTCGTCGCCAATCTCAGCGGTGCCGCCAATGACCACACCCATGCCATGGTCGATAAAAAACCGCCGGCCAATCGTGGCGCCCGGGTGAATTTCGATGCCGGTGAACCATCTTCCCAAGTGGGATACGAACCGGGCCAGGAGCTTCAGCCCATGACGCCACAAAAAGTTGCCCAACCGGTAGAACAGCACCGCGTGAAAGCCCGGGTAACACAACACAACTTCCAAGCTAGATCGGGCGGCCGGGTCATGGCGCCGGATGGTCCCTATGTCTTCGCCAAGCGTCTTGAACATGGGTGAGCTCGTTGTGCTATTATCTTCAAGGACTTGTTGCGGGCTTCCAAAAGCATGCACAGCCTTGGTCGGTGGTGGCCGACAAGGCAGCATATAGAATATCCGACTAAAACAGTCAAGAATTTCTCTCTCATATTCGGGACTATGGGAGTCAATTAACCCACGTAACAACTTGGTTACTAAGGTGGCGGCGCAAAATCCGCCAGTAGCCGGCGGTTGAAACGCAGTGAAGGCGACGGGGAGGACGAGCGTGCCAGAAGTTATCTTCAACGGCCCGGAAGGGCGTCTTGAAGGACGCTATCAACACGGGGCCGGGGAAAATCCACCGATCGCGGTCGTGTTACATCCGCATCCGCAACATGGCGGCAATATGAACAACAAGGTGGTCTACACCTTGTTCCACACCTTCACGAAAATGGGCTTCTCCACCCTGCGCTTTAATTTTCGCGGGGTCGGCCGCAGCCAAGGGTTCTACGATCAAGGCCAGGGCGAGTTGAGCGACGCGGCGTCGGCGCTCGATTGGCTCCAAAGCCACAACCCGCGCGCCCGTGCTTGTTGGGTCGGCGGATTTTCGTTCGGCGCTTGGATCGCACTGCAGCTATTGATGCGCCGCCCGGAGATCGACGGCTTCACAACCGTGTCGCCGCCGGCGAGCGCCTACGATTTCTCGTTCCTCGCGCCCTGCCCGGTGTCCGGACAGGTGATTCAAGGCGATGCGGACGATGTGGTGCCGATCGACGCGGTGAAGAAACTCGTCGACAAGCTGTCGCACCAACGCGATGTCGAAGTCGATTACCGCATCATCAAGGGCGCGGATCATTTCTTTACCGAACATCTCGAATCGGTCGGCGACTTCGTGCGCGAATATGTCGAGGCACGGTTGGCGGCGCAAAGCGAGGAAGCTTAGCGCCTGTCGATTTGGGAATGCTCCTTGGCGATGCGGCGCTCAATATTCGGACGCATCGGAACCTTGCGCAAACTTCCACGTCGGCTGCTCGCGTTTCCCGTCTGGGCCCTGGGGGCAAAAGAAGATTGCCGACTTGCCGTCAGAAGAGCTGTGTAGAACGACTCTTCCCAAATCGGAAACATCGTCACATTCTTGCGGTACCGGAAGGCTTTCTGAGACTTGTGCCACGTGGGTGGCTTGCTTGACCCCGACCGACACAAGAATGTCGTGTACTGTATCCAATTGGCCGACCAATGATCCTAGTAGCCCAAAAACTCCGGCAATAATGGCGACCTTAATGTTCTCACCCATTTTTCGGTTTCCTTTTCCTCAATTTTGGCGACAAATGGCCTGCCAGCGCACACGTCATGTAGGCCTCGAAAAAATATAGGGCGGAGTTGAACGTTCACTGAACGAGCTTGTCATTGACAAGACATCGCGCTTGATGGCATCGGTGGCGTATTCGGGTTGGTCCACCGGTAACGGACCCGCGGGATTTGATCGGGCAGCTTGCACCGCGTCACCAATGCTAAAGCGCCACGGGGATTGCTCCGTGGGCCCGTTGACGCGGACCAAAGGAGGTGCCCCATGGCGCAGACCGCATCCCGACCTTCCGATTTTTGTCCTGATACAGAACGTGCTTGGCAGCTTGATACGCGTCTAGTGCGCGGCGGCACGCGCCGCACGGAGCACGGTGAAACCAGCGAAGCTTTGTTTCTAAACTCCGGCTTTCGCTATGCCGACGCGGAAACCGCCGAGGCGCGGTTCGCCGGCACCGCACCCGGCTTTGTCTATTCGCGCTACAACAATCCGACGCTCGCCATGTTCGAACGCCGTATGGCGCTGGTCGAAGGCGCCGAAGCGTGCCGTGGCACCGGCAGCGGGATGGCGGCGGTGTTCGCGGCGTTGATGTGTCAATTGAAAGCTGGCGATCGTGTGGTGGCGGCGCGCGCCATGTTCGGCAGCTGCCACTATATTCTGGCCGAACTTCTCCCGCGCTTCGGCATTGAAACCGTCTTGGTCGACGGCCCGGATCTTGATCAATGGGCCGACGCCTTGGCGCATCCGACACAGTGCGTGTTTTTCGAAACACCGGCCAATCCGACGCTCGAACTTGTCGACATTGAAGCCGTGTCAGCACTGGCACATGCCGCCGGGGCGACGGTCATCGTCGACAATGTTTTCTCAACGCCGCTGCTGCAAAAACCGATGCCATTGGGCGCCGACATCGTCGTCTATTCCGGCACCAAGCATATCGACGGACAGGGCCGCTGCCTTGGCGGCGCGGTGCTCGGGAGCGAGACCTTTTGTACGGAGATATTGCAGCCGTTCCTGCGGCACACCGGGCCGGCGCTGAGCCCGTTCAACGCTTGGGTGTTGCTGAAGGGCTTGGAAACGCTTGAGCTGCGGGTGGAACGGCAATGTCGGACGGCGGCGACGCTCGCGGATGTTCTCGCCACTCATCCCGTAGTGCAGCGCGTGCTGTTTCCGGGCCGTCCCGATCATCCGCAAGCCGCGCTCGTGGGGCGGCAAATGTCCGGGCCCGGCACCGTTGTGAGTTTTGAAGTGGATGGCGGAAAGGCCGCCGCGTTTCGTTTGCTGAACGCGCTGCAACTCGTCGATATTTCGAACAATCTGGGCGACGCCAAAAGCTTGATCACGCACCCGGCCAGCAGCACCCACCGGAACATGAGCGACGCGGACCGCGCGCGCATTGGCGTCACCGACGGTTTGGTTCGGCTTTCGGTCGGGCTCGAGCACCCGGACGACTTGACCGCGGACTTGGCGACGGGATTGGAGGCGGCCTTAGGCCATCGCGTCGGCGTGGAATAGTTCGCCGCCCGTGATCGCCTTCGGCACGCCCGTGGTGCGCGGCAAAGTCAGCGGCAAGCCGCGCAGGCTACGCACCGCGAGATAGCCAAACGCTTGTGCCTCCAGCGCATCGCCCTGCCAGTGCACGGCTTCGACCGGCGCGACAGGCACCTCAACGCGCGCCTCCAACGCCGCCATCAAAACCGGGTTGTGACGGCCGCCGCCACAAACCAACCAGGCGCGCACCGGCGCCGGGAAGAACCGCTCGGCGGATGCCGCCGAGGCGGCGGTAAACTCGACGAGCGTCGCTGCGCCATTTTCCGGCGTCATCCCTTCCAAGGCCGCTTCCGCAGCGATCGCGAAGTGATCGCGATCGAGCGACTTGGGCGGCGGCGCCGCGAAGTAGCGGTCGCGCATCAGCGAGGCGACAACAGCTTGATCCGGTGAACCGGCTGCCGCGAGCTTGCCGTCGCGGTCGAATTTCTCCTTCTTATGAAGCGCTGTCCAATCGTCCAGCAACGCGTTGCCGGGACCGGTATCGAACGCAAGCATTTCGGCATGATTGTCGCGGTCCAACCATGTGACGTTCGCGACGCCACCGATATTCAGGATCGCTAGGGGCCCGTGCAACTCGCTCGCCAGCGCGAGATGGTAGTAGGGGGCAAGCGGCGCGCCCTGCCCGCCCGCCGCCACATCGGCGCTGCGGAAATCGCAAACCACGTCGATGCCGGTTTCCCGCGCGAGACGGGCGCCGTCACCGATCTGCAGCGTGCGGCCTTCTTCCGGTTCGTGACGCACGGTGTGACCGTGGAAACCAATAATATCGACCGCGTCCAACGCGATACCGGCATCGGCGCACAATTCCTTCACGGCAACGATGTGCGCTTGGGTCATCGCGGCTTCCGCCAATTCGATCGACGTTTTGTCATCCGGATCCAACGACCGCAGCATGTCGCGCAAACCGGGCTGGTACGGCGTGGTTTGCCACGGCCCGGTCTCCACCCTTCGCTCACCGTCGGTGGTGATCAGGGCGGCGTCGATGCCGTCGCCCGATGTACCGCTCATCAATCCGATGGCGCGGAGCGTGCCAAAACCAGCCATCAGCAGTTCCCCCTATCGACGAAGTGACCCATTAGCATAGCCTTTCTGTCGTCTCGAAACCTGGGCATCGGCGTCGGCGTTGCCGGGCCGCGCCCGGCTGTGATAAGCAGCGCGCCAACCCCGGAGGCAACGAGCACGGGCCATGCCCCAAGTAAAGTCGAACTTTCTGCGCGCGGTGATCGACCGCGGATATTTGCACCAATGCACCGATCTGGCGGCGCTCGATACGCTCGCCGAAGAAGGTCGAATCATTGGGTATATAGGGTTCGATGCCACCGCCGACAGCCTTCATGTTGGCAGTTTGGTGCCAATTATGTTGCTTCGCAGATTGCAACAATTCGGGCACAAGCCGATTGTCCTCATGGGCGGCGGGACAACCCGGGTCGGAGACCCGTCAGGCAAGGATTCCAGCCGCCAATTGCTGACATCCGAGGTCATTGCCCAGAACAAGGCGAGCATACGCGGTATTTTCGACAAATTCCTCGAATTTGGCGATGGGCCGTCGGATGCGGTCATGCTAGACAACGACGATTGGCTCAGCAATCTCAACTATCTCGAATTTCTTCGTGACTACGGTCAACATTTCTCGGTCAACCGGATGCTCAGCTTCGACTCGGTCAAGCTACGGCTCGACCGTGAACAGACACTGAGCTTTCTCGAATTCAATTACATGGTGCTGCAGGCTTACGACTTCGTTGAGCTTGCGAAACGTCATGGCTGCGTCCTGCAAATGGGCGGCTCGGACCAGTGGGGCAACATTGTCAACGGCGTCGAGCTTGGCCGACGCACCGACCAATTGACTTTGTTTGGATTGACGTCACCGCTGATCACGACCGCTTCGGGCGCCAAGATGGGCAAGACCGCCGACGGCGCGGTTTGGTTGAACGAAGATCGTTTGCCGGCTTACGATTATTGGCAGTTTTGGCGCAATACGGAGGACGCGGACGTCGGACGCTTCTTGCGCCTCTTCACCGATTTGCCGCTTGACGAGATTGCGAGGCTGGATTCCTTGCAAGGCGCGGAACGGAACACCGCGAAAAAGGTCCTGGCCACAGAAGCGACCGCCATGTGCCACGGCAAGGACGCTGCCGCGCAGGCGGAAAAGACGGCGGAAGAGACCTTTGAAAAGGGCGGTACCGGCGCGGCCTTGCCCGAGATCACCGTCGATGGCGATGAGTTGGCGGCCGGCATTGCGGCGTTCCGCTTGTTCAGTATGGCCGGTTTATGTTCGTCGAATGGCGAAGCGCGGCGCTTGATCCGCGGCGGCGGCGCGCGCCTCAATGACCAAGTTCTCAGCAGCGAGGATCAGGCGATCGGTGCGTCGGACTTGTCGGCGGACGGCGTGATCAAACTCTCAGCCGGCAAAAAACGCCACGCCTTGGTGCGATCCGCTTAACCGTCCTGCACGATCAAACCCGGCAGGTCGGCGTGATCAGCCCGGCGTGTGTTTGATTGTGTCGTGAAGGGTCACGCCGATTTTGTCGTCGACGACCACGACTTCACCGTGGGCAACCATTTGTTTGTCGACATAGATGTCGACAGGGTCCCCGACCAGGCGGTCGAGTTCCATCACCGCGCCGCGGCCCATTTTGAGCAACTGGCTAACTGGAATTTGCGCGGTGCCAAGCACCGCAGAGATTTCGACCGGCACTT
>JANQOH010000299.1 GCA_028289725.1 Alphaproteobacteria bacterium | reverse complement strand
CCCCATGCGGCCGGCCTGGCCATGCAGGCGGAGCTCGAAGCGCTCGACCAAGCGCTTGGCAACCCTGAACGGCCCGTTTTGGCGATTGTCGGCGGGGCCAAGGTGTCGACCAAGCTCGCCTTGCTCGGCAATTTGATCGAGAAGGTTGACCTGCTCGCGATTGGTGGCGCCATGGCCAACACCTTTCTGGCGGCGCAAGGCCACAATGTCGGCGCCTCTTTGCACGAAGAAGACATGCTGGAGACCGCGCGCGAAATTATGGCGCGGGCCGATGCGAAGAAGTGCGAGATCATCTTGCCGGTCGATGCCGTTGTTGCCACGGCGCTGGAACCGGGCGCATCGCCCGAAATTGTTGGCATCGACGCCATACCGGCGGACAAAATGATTCTCGATATCGGGCCCGCGACCGCTGACGCGGTGGGCAATCGCATCCCGACATGCAAAACCGTCTTGTGGAATGGGCCCGTCGGGGCGTTCGAATACCCGCCATTCGACACATCGACCGTGTTGCTCGCACGGACGACCGCCATGATGACGCGCGCCGGTAGTTTGGTCAGCGTGGCCGGCGGCGGCGACACGGTTGCCGCCTTGTCGCACGCGGGGACGGAGGCCGGCTTTACTTATGTGTCGACGGCCGGCGGGGCCTTTTTGGAGTGGCTCGAAGGCAAGACATTACCTGGCGTCGCGGCGCTTCTAGCCTAGCGCATTCCAATCGCCACCGAGAGGACCTGTCGGATGAACGGCACGGTCGTCGTCCATAGCCCGGATCACTTGCGCGCAGTCTTCGAGGCGGCGGAACGGAACAGGTGTAACTGCCAAGCGGTCACGGCCGAGTGGGCGGGGCTTGCCTACGGTGCGCTTTATTGGGCGAAGGCCGCCGCGCAGGCACGTGACGCTTGCCCGCACGCCGATGTTTCGGTCGTTCTGCATTGTGGCGATGACGCGGGTCGCGCGTTGGCCGCTCTGCGCGAGTATTGGCCGGCTCTGGTTTATACCGGCGATCGGGCAGTCGCGAAGAAGCTCGCCGACATTGCCGCGCAGCAAGGCGCCATCTTGATGGCGGAACCGGACCAACCGTTGCTCGATCTCGAACAGACCGAGGACATGGCGGCGGCGCTCGACGCGTGGATGCACAAGCGGCGGCGTTGCAAATGATCGATTGCTGGGCTATGCACCGCGGCACACCATAAGGCTATTGAGATAGGGGGAGAGCGTCATGAAGGTGACCGCGCGCGTCCGCAAGATTTTGGCGAGTTACGAAAGCGATTGCCCGGGCACGAAGGCCAACCTGGCGCGCATCCTGATGCACGGTAAATTGGGCGGGACTGGCCGTCTGGTCATTCTGCCGGTGGACCAGGGCTTTGAACACGGCCCGGCCAGAAGCTTCGCGCCAAACCCGCCGGCCTACGACCCGCACTATCACTACCAGCTCGCTATTGACGCGGGGCTCAGCGCCTACGCCGCGCCGCTCGGCATGATCGAGGCGGGCGCCGACAGTTTCGCTGGCGCGATTCCCACCATCCTCAAGGTCAATAGCGCGAATAGTCACTCGGTCACCAAGGATCAAGCGGTGACGGCGTCCGTACACGATGCGCTGAAGCTCGGTTGTTCAGCGATCGGATTCACGATCTATCCCGGCTCCGAAGATCAATTCGAGATGATCGAAGAAATCCGCGAGATGGCGGAAGAGGCTAAGGCGGTCGGTCTCGCCGTCGTCGTTTGGTCGTATCCACGGGGCGGCAACCTGTCGAAAGACGGCGAAACGGCGATCGACGTCTGCGCCTACGCGGCGCAAATCGCCGCTCTGATCGGCGCGCATATCATCAAGGTCAAGCCGCCAACCGACCATATCGAACAGGCCGAAGCGAAGAAGGTCTATGACGGCCAAAGCATCGATATCTCGACTTTGCCCGCCCGTATTGCGCATGTCGTTCAATCCGCATTCAATGGCCGCCGCCTGGTCGTGTTTTCCGGCGGCTCCGCCAAAGGAACCGACGCGTTGCTCGACGAAATCCGTCAGATCCGCGACGGCGGCGCCACGGGTTCGATTATCGGCCGCAACACCTTTCAACGGCCGCGCGACGAAGCCCTGTCGCTCCTCGATTCGATCATTAAAATATACCAAGGTAAGGCGTGACGGCGGGCGGCAGCTTGGTCGAAACCGAGGGCGACGCGCGCACGCGTCTATATCTGATAACGCCGCCTGCGCTCGGTCACACGCTCGCGATCTCGGACTTCGCCTCGGCGCTCGAGTCGGCCCTCGACGCAGGCGATGCGGCGTGTGTGCAACTCCGCATGAAAGATGTGGATGACAAGGTTGTACGGCAGGCGATCGCGGACCTGATGCCGCTTTGTCACGCGCGTGATGTCGCATTCATCATGAACGATCGCCCGGATTTGGCGGCCGCATTGCGGACGGACGGTGTCCATATCGGCGCGGAGGATGGCGATTATGAATCGGCGCGTAGCGCAGTCGGGCCGGACGCGATCGTTGGGGTAAGCTGCTACAATTCGCGCGACCTTGGCATCGATGCGGCCGAGGCTGGTGCCGATTACGTCGCTTTCGGCGCGTTCTTTCCAACAGAGACCAAGGACCCGCCGGCGCGCGCCGATCCGGATATCTTGCGATGGTGGCAATCGATGGTCACGGTTCCCTGCGTCGCGATCGGCGGCATTACGGCTGAAAATTGTGACCCGCTGGTCGCCGCAGGGGCTGATTTCCTCGCCGTCATATCCGGTGTTTGGGACCATCCGGAGGGGCCGGCGGCGGCCGTCAAAGCCTATGAATCTGCGATCGAAGGGGCGATGGCCGCTCGCCAGCCCTGAATGCGCGGCGGCCTGACGGGCGACGTTGCCTTGGGTCGGGCGAGCTGTTAGGTTCCGCGCCAATTTCCGCAACCCCCACAACAGTCTGCGTGAGCCATGAAGATCAACGGCAATGCCGTCCGTCCCGGCATGGTCCTCGAGCACAAAGGCGCTCTTTGGCGCGTGGTCAAGACCCAAGCAACACAGCCGGGCAAAGGCGGCGCGTATAATCAGGTCGAGCTCAAGGGCCTGCGCGACGGCACCAAACTCAATGAGCGTTTCCGCGCCGCGGAATCGGTCGAACGCGCCTATCTCGAACAAAAGAAATATCAGTACTTGTACGCCGACGGCGATCTGCTGACTTTGATGGACGGCGAGACCTTCGAGCAGATCACGGTCGAGGCGGATTTGTTGGTTGGCGGCCGTCCGTTCCTGCAGGAAGGCATGGAAGTCGAGGTCGAGATGTTCGAGGGTCAGACAATTGGCATCACCCTGCCGGACACGGTTGTCATGACGCTGACCGAGACCGAGCCCGTGGTGAAAGGGCAGACGGCGGCCTCGAGTTTCAAGCCCGGTGTGCTCGAAAACGGCGAACGCATCATGGTGCCGCCGCATGTTGAGGTCGGGACCAGGATTGTCGTCAATACCGCCGACGGGTCTTACGCCGAGCGCGCGAAAGACTGACGGAAGCGCCCGCCTCATGGCGACCCGATCCGCACTCATAAACGTCATGGCCGGGGCCGCTGTTCGCGCCGCGCGGGGATTGAATCGCGACTTTGGCGAAGTCGCAAATCTTCAGGCGAGCGAAAAAGGTTCGGACACGTTTGTTGCCGCGTCTGTGAAACGCGCGCGCGAAGTTTTGGCGCGCGAACTTGGCAAGGCCAGGCGCGGTTATGGATATGTTGAGCAGGGTTTTCCGGCGCAGCCCGGAGACCCCGATGTGCGTGCCGAATGGCTCGTCGCGCCGCTCGACGGTCTGGACAATTTCCGTCATGGCGTCCCGGCTTTCGCTACCGCAATCGGAGCGCGCGAGCGCGGCGTGGTCACTGCGGCCGTGATCTACGATCCGCTGCGCGACGAACTGTTTTGGGCGGAACGCGGAACCGGCGGCTATGTCAATCATCAGCGAAGTCGCGTGTCTGTTCGCAATCGATTGGATGCAGCGTTGATTGCGATCGAGGACGCGGCTGAGGGCGTGGAAGCCGCGCGTTACGTGGCGCTCCACACCGTGCTGTCGCCGCGCGTCGCTGCGGTCCGCAAATTCGGTGCACCGGCACTCGACCTCGCCTATGTCGCAACAGGCAGGCTAGATGCCATGCTCGCGATTGCGATGGCCAAGGAAGTTGCCGATGTCGGTTTGCTGTTGGTTCAAGAGTCGGGCGGCATGATGAGCCAGCTCGAAGATGATGAAGATGCAAATTCAGCGGGGACAATGTTGGCAGCGAACACGCGCATAGAGGCGGCGTTGCGGAAATGTCTCCGCCAGAAACATCAGCGCTCACCGGCGGCATAACGGTTGTTTGCGCGCGTGCGGGTGTCTATTGTTTTTGACCGATTTGCCAAGGACCGGCGTCAAACTTGGGCGGTGTTAGCGAGGCAAAGCGCGGGGTGAGCGGGATTTTCGGTGTACGAAAAGATCGGATGGGCATGGTGAAAATTGGCGTTTGGGCTGGAGCCAGCCTGGCGATTCTCATGACCGCTCCCGCGGTCCCGGATGCTCTCGCGCAGACCGAGCGCGGCGCGGATGGTTTGCCGATATATGACGAGAGTCTCGGACCGCCCCGATCGCGCCTGGTGGATATCTCCCCGGTGAGCCCGCCGGCAACGCCTGCGGCCTCGCCCGTGGTTGAAACCCCAACAACGGCCGAAACGATCCAGCTTCGGCCTCCGGGCCAGAAGCCTCCGACGCCGGCACAGGCAGCGGTGGTATCAAGTCCGCCGCCCGCGCCCGAACCACCCGACGAGGTAATGGCGGAACCGGTGCCAGCTGAGGAGGCGCCACCGGCACCGATGCCCACGGTGGAGGCAACATCACCTTCAGAAGAGCCGCCGCAAGAGGAAGTCGAACAGGCCGCTGCCCCGCCGCCAGAGCCGGTTCAAGAACCAGAGCCCGAGCCGGCGGCGGCGCCCGAACCCGAAGAGGAACCGACGGTAACGGCGGCGGTCGAACCGCCTGCCGCAGCACCGCAGACAAGCGCGCCGGCGCCGGATGGGACGATCGCGATTTTGTTCCCTCCGGGCGGCGCGGAATTGCCGGGTGATGCACATTCGCAACTGGATTCCGTGGCAGCCGCGTTGGGAGCCGACTCCGCCGTTCGCCTGCAGCTCAAGGCCTATGCGGATGGCTCCGACGGCGCGGCAAGCGCCGCGCGCCGACTGTCATTGTCGCGGGCGCTCTCGGTGCGTGGATACCTGATCGACGCCGGCGTCAGTTCAACCCGGATCGACGTCCGTGCGTTGGGCGCAAAATTTGAGACCGGACCCGCCGACCGCGTGGATGTGATTTCGGTCAAATGAAGCTGGGCCTACTGGCGGTCGCCGCCGTTCGGCCCCACATACGGCGAACAATGCGCGTCGAAGAACAATGATCTAAGGGAGCCGCTGTCCCAACATGAATAGACCGCGCCGATTCTTAGTTCGCATGATCGTGTTTCTGGTCATGGCTGTCGTGATCGTCGCCGTGTTGTCAGGACAATTGATCGACGCATTCACGGCAAACCCGCCGCTCAATGGTCTCATTCTTTTTGTCTTGCTGATCGGCATTGCGCTGTGTTTTCGGCAAGTTATCGGCCTCAACCCGGAAGTCCGCTGGATTGAGAACTTCCGAGCCAACCAAGGCGCTTTGTCGACTCAGCCGACGCCTCAGCTTCTCGCGCCCATGGCGCGCATGCTTGCCGATCGCCAAGGGAAGATGATGCTGTCGACATTGGCCACCCGGTCTTTGTTGGACAGCATAGGGTCGCGCATCGATGAATCGCGCGAAATTTCGCGCTACTTGATCGGTCTGCTGATCTTCCTGGGCCTCCTCGGCACCTTTTGGGGACTCTTGGACACGGTCAGTTCGGTCGGCCAAGTCATTAACGGATTGGCGATCGCCGACGACGACCTGATCGCCACCTTCACCGCCCTAAAGGGCGGTCTGGAGCTGCCGCTCGCCGGCATGGGCACGGCGTTTTCGTCGTCCCTGTTTGGCCTTGCGGGATCTCTGATTCTCGGATTTCTCGATCTTCAGTCCGGCCAGGCGCAAAACCAATTCTACAACGACCTAGAGGAATGGCTGTCCAGTGTGACGCGTCTTTCAAGCGGCACCGGTGTCGGCGAAGGCGACCAGTCCGTTCCGGTTTATGTACAGGCTTTGTTGGAGCAAACAGCAGATTCGCTGGAGAGCCTTCAGCGAACATTATCCCGCGGTGAGGAGGATCGGCGGTCCGCCAATCTGGGCGTGACACAACTGACCGAAGGATTGGCCACGCTGACCGATCAGATGCGCGCGGAGCAAGATCTGATGGTCAAGTTGGTCGAAAGCCAAATGGAGCTCAAGCCGGTCTTGCAGCGCCTTGCGGATGGCCCGGAACGCGACGCCGGCTTCGACGACGCGACGCGCGGGCACATTCGAAACCTGGACGTCTATGTGACGCGGCTTCTTGAGGAGACGGTGAACGGGCGCAACCAATTGGCGTCGGAACTGCGAAGCGAGATCAAGTTGCTCGCGCGCACAATCGCAGCCGCGGCGGGAACGCCAGGCGCCAAGGCGCCCCAGCCTGAAGCGACGCGGCCCGAAGTAACGCAGCCGGTGCAACCGACAGTCGCGCCGCAACCGACCGTCGCGCCGGCACAGCCGGTGCAGCCCGCTCAACCGGCGCAGGCAGCTCAATCCGTTCGTCCGCGCGTGACTGTTCGCCCGG
>JANQOH010000285.1 GCA_028289725.1 Alphaproteobacteria bacterium | reverse complement strand
ACTACGAAGGAAACAACGTGCGTGGCCATTCGACCAACGCGCGGTTGCGCCCGCATGTGGACCCCTGCGACATCGTCGGCCTGTTCTGCATCCATCCGGCCAGGACCGGCGGGCTCAGCACGATCTCCAGCGCGTCGGCGATCCACAATGAAATCCTGAAGACCCGGCCGGACCTGCTGGAACCGCTCTACCGCGGCTACCGGATCGACTATGCGGGCAAGGGGCCGACCGACGCGCCGGACCTGACCTCGCCGCAGCGCATCCCGGTGTTCAGCACGGCGGGCGGGCGGCTCACCTGCTACTACAACGCCAAGCAGATCGAGCGCGGCGCGGAGAAGACCGGCGACCCGTTCGACAAGCGCGACCGCGACGCCGTGATGATGATCGAGGAATTGGCGCTGCGCCCGGACATCCAGTTCAACATGGGCTTCCAGACCGGCGACATCCAGTTGCTCAACAATTACACGATCCTGCACTCGCGGACCGACTATGAGGACTGGCCCGACGAAGCGAAGAAACGCCGCCTGTTGCGCCAATGGCTGAACGTGCCCCAGGGCCGCGAGCTACTCCCCGAAGTCGCCGACCGCCTCGGCACCGGCCCGCGCGGCGGGGTGAATCCTTATTTGGCTTAGTTCGCTAGAGACTGCTGTCGTTCGACAATCAACCACCGAGCGATCGCAGAGTTTTCTTTTGTGCGATTCACGAAGTAGGGTGTTTGCCCTTCTTTGAAAACCTTTAATGCGTTGTCATACGCATTAACGGCTTTCAAGAGGTGTTCGAGTCCACTCTCTCGTGCGCCCATAATCGAAAGAGTGTTCCCAAGATTGTTTTGTGTAATTGCCCAGTGGTGTGGAACTCGGGCACGGGTCCGCTCCTTTAGAGCAGCCTGGAACGCTCGAACAGAGGCCTCAAGCTTTTTGAGACTAGTTTCTGATTTGCCAATGAAAAATAGTGCCACACCCAAATTGTTCTGGATTGTTGCCCAGCCGAGAGGGTCTTTTTGCCGAGTGATCTCCGTAAGTGCTTTGCGATATGCCTTCACGGCCTTATTCAGAAGTTTGGGGTTATTTTTGCGTTCTCCAAGCGTTGAATATACAACGCCAAGATTGATCTGAGTTGCCGCCCAATCGATTGGGACTTGTTCTTGGGTGCGAACGGAAAGGGCGTCATTAAAGGCCGAAACGGCTTTATTCAAACTCTTTGTACCATTCGCTCGCTCACCAAGAGTTGATAGCGCAACGCCGAGATTGTTTTTTGTTAGGGCCCAATCGAAGGGATTGTGAGTTTTAGTACGTATTTTGAGAGCTTTATCGAAAGCAGCTACGGCAGCATCTAGATGCTGAGTATTTTTTTTCCGCTCGCCAAGATTAGTAAGTGCCACACCGAGGTTATTCTGTGTCGCCGCCCATTCGGTGGGTGCTTGGTCTTGCGTACGGAACTTAAGGGCCAAATTGAACTCTGTTACAGCGGCTTCTAGGTTCTTCGCGGCCTTTTGCCTCTCACCGAGGGCTGACAGTGCTACGCCGAGGTTGTTCTTTGTTGCTGCTCTGTCGCGGGCGTTGTTCTCATAGATGTTTTCGATAACTCGGTACTTTGCGATCGCGTCTTCGAGAGCTCCGTTCTGTCCGGATTGTTGACCGTATTTCAGCAATGCATCCGCCAACATTTTATTTAATGATTCATATGTTCCTGACTCCCACAGGTTTTTGCTTGTTTGGCTTTCAACAAGGATACGAATTCGGTCGATGAAGAACTTCAATCGATCAGCTACGTAGCGTCCTTCCTCTCTCTCGAATGCTTCCTTTCGAGTCAGAATGACCAAGCCGAGGAGTTTTGAGAGGTCTTCCCAAAATATCTTTGGTAGGCGGAAAGTCGGATTGCTCTCAATTGCGTATTGTTTTGATCTGCCGAAATGCGTGCCTGGCGCTGTTATATATAGGTCGGGGTGCGATTCACTCTCTATTCGGAGGATGCGTCCCCAGATTATAAGTGATGTCCCACTTTCTTTTAGAAAGTCGCGAGCTTGCCGGTGCCCTTCGAGCTCGTCTTCTTTTGAATTTGGATCATCCACCGAGATAGTACGGTCAATTGATAAAACCTCAATTCCCTCAAAATCCCGAAGCAATCGTTTGATGGTGTGCTGGTACTGTCTGTCCAAATCGTTTTCAAGATTAGTGACGGCGACCGAAAATTTATTGCCTTTTGCACGCGGTATCGAATCGCGCGTTACGTACTCAATTAGTGCTGATATACCGGGAGCATCCTCAAAATCATCCCAATCCACCCATATAGCAAAGATAAGGCCCAATATTGCCAGCGCGACCACACCCCAATTGCCAAAGACGCGATATATTAGCGCACGAAACATGTCCGAAGGTGTTGGTGGTGGATCCCTGTTAGGCACGCTGCGCTCCAATAAGATAACCCCGAAATTCCAAGGTTTATTTTACCGTATAGGTTGTGTTATTCAACTCACCGCTCTTTCCAAAAACTCCACCAACGGTCCGCTGACCGCCGCCGGGTCTTCGGCGAGCGCCATGTGTTTCAGCTTCGGGACGATGGCGACCTTGGCGTCGGGGATCAGGGCGGCCATGCGCTGCGCCATGTCGGGGGAGTTGCCGTGGTCTTCCTCGCAGGCCAGGACCAGCGTCGGGCACTTGATCCTGGCGATCGATGTGGCGAGGTCGGCGTCGCTCTCCGCCAGCACGCGGTAAACTTCCGCATAGACCTTGGGGTCGTTCGCTTCCATCCAATGGCGCACCCGGTCCAGCACGCCCGGGTTCGCGGCGGCGAAGCCGTCGGTGAACCAGCGGGCGAGGGCAGTGTCGATGGTCGGGGCCGGGCCTTGCTCGCGGGCGATGG
>JANQOH010000283.1 GCA_028289725.1 Alphaproteobacteria bacterium | reverse complement strand
CGATCATATCGACCGTGCCCTGTGCAGGCGCCAATTCGCGATCGACCACCATCACGTTCGCGCCGGCGCGGGCGAGCAGAATGGCTGCCGCGCGGCCATTGCCGATACCGTCATCCAGCGCGCCGCCACCGGCGACGATCGCGACTTTGTCGGTTAGGCCCGGGTTGTCGGGAATTTCCATCGCGTCCCCCTTAGTCGGGGCGCGAACCTAGCACGCGGGTCAGGCAGCGGCCATTGCCGCGACGTCCGGAGGCACCCGATGGTACCTAGTTGTAGATGACCAACAGGTAGACGGTGAGCAAGACCGCGATCCACATGACGGTCGAGCCGATTGGCCAAGCGCGCGACAGAACGCCGCGCGGACCGTGGCTGCGATACATGTGATCGAGCACGTTCATGATCCCGCCTTGCAGGCCCGACAACAGGCTCCGCCAAGCGGTGTCGATCGCGTTGCCAACCCCGATGGCTAAGTTCTTGCCCAGTCGGCGCCCGAGCCAATCGAAGTCTAGGGTGATTGTCAGCGTTCGTTTCATCAAAGGCAGCAAGAGGAAGAAAGCAAAGCCCGAGAACAGCAGGAGCTGCAACATGTTGACGACATGCGGCACGGTGTAGGGCACGTAGTCTACCGGAAAGGGTAGCATCGCATATAGGAATTCCGGCCATATTCCCAGACCAATGCACAGCCCCGCGAAGAGGATCATTGCTAGTCGCATGTTCCAAGGCGGGTCTGGCGGGCGCAAGCCCGAGTCCTTTTGGAAAAAGACAAACCAGGGGAACTTAATGCCGGCATGGAGAAACACGCCCGCCGAGGCCGCCAACAGCAGGAACCAGACGACAATCAGGGCCTCATCCGCGGCTGCCTGACTGATCATCGACTTGCTAATGAAACCGGAGGTCAATGGAAACGACGAAATCGAGAGCGCACCAACGATGCCGCAAATGGTCGTGAGGGGCATGCTCTGGAACAGACCGCCTAGGTCCGTGCACTTGCGCTTTCCAGTCATGTAAAGGACAGCGCCCGCCGACATCAGCAACAGTGCCTTATAGATGATATGCGTGAAGGCGTGGGCGGCCACGCCATTCATGGCCATTTCGGTGCCGATCCCGATACCGGTCACCATGAACCCCACTTGGTTCACGATGCTGTATGCGAGGATGCGCCGCATGTCGTTCTCCAGCAGCGCATAGATAATTCCGTAAAAAATCATGAAAATCCCGACGAAGATAAGAATCTCGGTGCCGGGAAAGCCGCGCAGCAATACATATACCGCCGCTTTGGTGGTAAAGGCGGAAAGGAACACGGTGCCACTGTAGGACGCTTCGGGGTAGGCGTCGGACAGCCACGCCGATAAAGGTGGCGCACCGGCGTTAACGAGGAAGCCGGCGAGGATTAGGATGGCGCCAAGGGAACTGGGCTCCATGGCGGCGAATGTGGTGGATCCCGTTTCGAAAACATGCACCACAATTCCCATCAACAGAAGGGCGCCGCCGAATATGTGGACCAGCAAATAGCGCATGGAGACCCGGTAAGAAAGGTCGCTACCCACCGACAGCACCACCAGGGTGGAAGCCAACGCCATGGCTTCCCAGAAGAAAAACAGGCTCAACAAGTCACCGGACAGAACGACTCCGATCGCACTACCGGCATAAACAAAGACTGCAACCAGCTCCATCACCCGTTTCTGGTTGAGGGCGAACAGACCTCCAGCAAACGTCATGATGGAAAAGATGATGGCGAAGAGACGGCTCAGCGCATCACTGCGCACGAGAACCAATTCGTAGTCCAGGATGGGTACGACAGCGAACGCCCCGTCCGGCAGACGCCATACCATCGCAAGTGTCAACAGCGGCAGACCGAGGACGAGGATGGGTCTGATGCGATTGTCCGCGAAGGGCAGGAGCAGAGCGCCGAGGACAAGGATAAGGCCGGGCGGGAACTCACTAATTGTCATAATAAGTGTCCCTGCGCTTCAAGAAGACGCCAAGCCCCTTCGCGACAATTACCATAGCCGCGCAAGTAATGAGCCCGTACCACGCGTAAAAGCCGAAAGTGCCATCAATCCGGGAATAGGGGTGACCGTGGACAAAGAAATCGCCGATGACCAGGAGCGCCAACACAGCTAGACCGACGCGCCAAAGCAAACGCACGGTCTCCTGTCTGACAAGCCAGTGTTTCTCTCCCGTTTCGCTCATCACCTCATCCCAGAGTCCTAGTGTCCTGAAGCTGCCAACATTTCAAATGCGACCGCGGCGCGTCTCTATCTCTCGCTACGGCACGAGTTGCAGGAGCAACTGATAAGCCGGGTCCGGGAACATGAACAGGACCAGGCAAACGAAGGCTGTGAAGGCGATGGGCGCCAAACAAGCGAGCGGGGCTTCCTTCACGCCGCCATCGAACGCGTTTGCCCCGTCGCCCGGGAAGAACGCGCGGAAGACCACGGGCATTAAGTAGCCGATATTGAGCAGCGTGGAGATCATCAACGCGGCCAGGAACACGAGCTGACCCGCTTCCATCATGCCGAGCGCCAAGTACCACTTGCTCCAGGCGCCGCCGAACGGCGGCAAGCCGATAACGCTGAGCGCGCCGATGAGAAAGGCGAACATGGTAATCGGCATCGCTCGCCCGATACCGCGCATGTCGCTAATTTTTTCCTTATGCGCAGTGATAATGATCGCGCCGGCGCACATGAACAAAGTGATCTTGCCGAACGCGTGCGTCAGCATGTGCATACCGCCGCCGACGATCGCGCCCGAAGTCGCGATTGAGGCGCCGAGAACGATATATGCAAGTTGGCTGACGGTCGAATAGGCGAGGCGCGCTTTCAGATTGTCTTTTGTAAGCGCAATGAGCGACGCCACGATCAACGTGAAGGTCGCGAGCCAGGGCACCCACATGCCGGGATGCGCGCCTTGCATTAGGTCGAGGCCGAAAATGTAGATGACCACCTTCAGCACGGTGAACACGCCGGCCTTGACGACCGCCACCGCATGGAGGAGGGCGCTGACAGGTGTTGGCGCGACCATCGCGGCCGGCAGCCACCGGTGGAACGGCATGATCGCCGCCTTGCCAATGCCAAATATGTACAACGCGAACAGTACGGCGATCACGACGGGCTGCACTTGACCCGCCAAAATGCCGCCTTCTTCGAAGTCGAGCGTGCCGGTCAGCGCGTAGGTGATGATGATCGCGAGCAACTGGAAGCCGATCGACGTGCCGAGCAAAATGCCGAGATACACGCGGCCCGAACGTTTGGCATTCTCGGTACCGGCATGCGTGACGAGCGGGAATGTCGAGATGGTAAGGATTTCATAGAACAGGAACAGCGTGAACATGTTCCCGGCAAACGCGACGCCGACCGCGCCCGATAGCGCGACCGCGAAACAGGTATAGAACCGCGTCTGGTTCTTTTCGTGATGCGCGCGCATATAACCGATCGAATAGATTGAGTTCGGAATCCACAGAAGCGCGGCGATCAACGCGAACAGCATGCCGAGTGGCTCGACCTCGAACGCGATGGCGAGACCGGGCATGAGCTCCCACAAGACCGCTTCTGGCCGGTCGCCCGCCATAACCGCGGGCGTAACCGACGCCACGGCGGCCAACAAAGCGAAAGCGGTCACCAGCGTGACACCTTCGCGCACATTCGGCCGCGGGCCGGCGAGCCAAATCATGACCGCGCCGATCAGCGGCAGAAATGGCGCAAAGCCGACCATCGCTTCGACGCTCACTGTCCGCCCCCGAGCAGCATGACCGCAGCGCTTTGCGCAACACCGATGGTGAGATCCGTGGTCAGGCCGAACAGGATACAAGCAATCGCCAGGATCCACGTGGCCGTCACCATCGGCCACGGTGCCTCGGCAATCTCGTGGTTGGCCTCCGGCTCAGCGAAATAGGCGGCTTCAACGACGCGCCAGACATAGACAACGGCCATCAAGGACGTGGCCATGACAATGATGGCGACGGGCCACAAACCGCGTTCAATCGCGGCCAGAACCAGGTACCACTTGCTGACAAAGCCAACCGTTCCCGGCACGCCGATCATGCTGAGGCCCGCGATTACGAACGCCGCCATGGTCATTGGCATGCGTTTTCCGAGGCCCCGGATATGGACAAAGCGCGTGCCGCCGACGCGCATCAACACACTGCCGATGGCGAGGAACATCACACCTTTCATTAAAGCGTGATTGAACAGGTGAACGACGGCGCCAGTCAGCCCGGTCAGATTTACGAAGCTTATGCCGAGAACGATGTAGCCGATCTGCGCAATCGACGAATAGGCGAGCAACCGTTTGACATTGATTTGCGTAATCGCAACCAACGATCCCATCACAGCGGCGATAATGGCCAATGCCATGAAAATCTCAGCGAGCGGCCAGGTGTCGATGATGAACCGGATGCCGAAAACGTCGAACAGGAACCGCAGAAACAGATAGACGCCAACTTTGGTCGCCGACGCGGCCAACAAGGCTGAAACCATCGATGGCGCGTAGGTGTACGCGTTCGGTAGCCACAGGTGCAGCGGGAACAGCGCGACTTTGAGGCTGAGTCCGACCATCAGAAACACAAAGCCCGCGAACACGACGAAATTTTCACCGAGGCGCGGCAAGCGCGTGGCCAAATCCGCCAAATTCAGCGTGCCGGTGGCCATATAGAGCAGACCGATGCCGATGACGAAGAACGTCGCGCCGATTGTGCCCAATACGAGATATTGATAGCTTGCGAACAAGGCGCGTCGGTCACGGCCAAGGCTGATCAGCACGTAGCCGGATAGTGACGAGATCTCCATGAACACGAACGCGTTGAACGCGTCGCCAGTGATCGCCATGCCCAGAAGGCCGGCGAGGGTCAGCAGATAAGCCGTGTAGAACAGGCGGTGCTTGTCTGCGGCGATTTCATTCTCGACGCTGTTGTAGGCAAACAGCATCACCACTGAGGCGATGCCCGTGATGAAGAGCAAAACGAACGCGGATAGGTGATCGACGCGATATTCGATGCCCCACGGCGCGGGCCAGTTGCCCATATAATAGCTGAACGCCCCGTTCTGCATGACTTCGACGAGCAGGCCGATCGACATGGCGAAGGCGAACCAGGTGACAAGCGTCGCAAAGAGCCAGGCGCGGGTTCCACGTCCGATCAATGTGCACAGTGGCGCGCCGATCAACGGCACCGCGACTTGCAGCGCGGCCATGTTCGCGCTGATCATGCCGCGTCCTCTTCCCGATTTTCGATCGCTTGAATCTCGTCTTCCTCGACCGTGCCGTAGGCTTCCTTAATCCGGACGACCAAGGCCAAGCCGAGTGCCAAGGTGGCGACGCCCACAACAATCGCGGTCAGGATGAGCACGTGCGGGAGTGGATTCGAAAAGGGCGCGTCGCCGTCATACAGGATCGGCGCCGTGCCGCCCGCCACTTTGCCGCTCGAGATGTAGAGCATGAACACCGCGGTCTGAAAGATGTTCAGTCCGACCAGTTTCTTGAGCAGATTGCCGCGGTCGATCACGACGTAGAAGCCAATCATCATGACGATGATCGCCACCCAGTAGCTGTATTTGCCGAGCACATCCATGGTCGCGTCTCTGCTCAGCTATCCGTGGGTTCGCCGCGTCCGGCGAAGCCGTAGTAGATCGCGAGCATCGTCGCCGCGACGGTGATTCCGACGCCAAGCTCGACGATGAGAATGCCGTAGTGATGGCCATGCGCGGGATCGTGCGCGAGCCACTGATAGTCCAGATACTTTCCGCCGAGCATCATGGTGACGAACCCGGTCCCGGCATAGATGGTCAACCCCAAGGCAACCAGCGTGATGACGATCGATTGGGGGATGGCCTGGCGCAAGGCTTCGAGCCCATAAACCAGGCCGTAAAGAATGCAGCCGGCGGCGATGATGACGCCCGCCTGAAAGCCGCCGCCGGGTCCAAAGTCGCCATGGAATTGGACGTATAAGCCGAACAAAATGATGAACGGGATCAGAAATTTGCTGACCAGCCGAAGGATCAGATGCTCTCTCATTCCGAGTCCTCTGGCTTGCGTTTCCGCCGTCGGCCGAGGAGCAGCATCACGCCAATGCCCGCCGTGAATATCACCGCTACCTCGCCGAGCGTGTCAAAGCTGCGATAGTCCGCCAGGACGGCTGTCACGATATTTGGAATGCCGATAGCTCTTGGCGTCTCCTCGATATAGCGCGGCGCGACATGCTGATGGGGCGCTGCGTTGGGGTCGCCAAGGTTCGGCATGTCCTGCGTTGCGAACAACAGGACCGCGCCGGTTACGACAACCACCGCGAGGGGCAAGAGGGCGTTGTGGCTCGGGATCTTCTCCCGATCCACGGTCAGCGACAGCGCCACGAGTCCAAGCACGGTGGTAATACCGGCGCCGACCGCCGCTTCCGTAAATGCGACGTCCACGGCATCGAGTACCAAGAACACACTCGCCATGAGGAAGCTGTAAATGCCGCCCAGCATGACAACAGCCAGAATGCTTCGTACGCGCACGATCGTCAGGGCTGTGACGACCAGGAGGACAAGCAGCACGATATGCGTGAACGTTTCTATGACCTTGCCTCCGGATACCCAGCATTATCATCCGTTGGCCGCGTCCATGGTTTCACCCCGCTAAACAAAGCGGCGTGACCCAAGGCGTGACTGGCGGTTGGGCTGGTAAAAAATAGGAAGGCAAGAATGAAGAACAGGCGTCCAAGGTTCAGCGACCAGCCGGCTTCCACCATGAGGCCGAGGATAACCAGCGCCGCGCCAAGCGTGTCCGTCATGCCGGCGGCGTGGCCGCGGCTATAGAAGTCGGGCAGGCGAACCAATCCGATGCCGCCGACCACGATAAAGAATGAGCCGGCCAAGATGAGCGCCCAGGAGACGATATCGACGATCACGGCCATCACGAGGACTCCGGCCCGGAATCTTCGACGCGCCGCTCGCCAAATGCGCCAAATTTGAAGAACTTCAGTGCGGCGATGATGCCGATGAAA
>JANQOH010000266.1 GCA_028289725.1 Alphaproteobacteria bacterium | reverse complement strand
GGGTGGTGATGGCGCGTCGCCCGGCGCCAAAGTGCGCGGCGCGAAGACCGGGCTCGCTGGGGCGGCTTGCGGCGGCTCGCGCGGCGGCACGATGTGCGAGAAGCCGTCGATGTAGGTTTCGGCCGGGAGCGGTGGCGGTTCCGCGTCGGACCTTACGTTTGATGGGTTGTCGAATCCCGACACCGCCGTTTGCGCGAGTTCGTCGAGCGGCACGATGTTGGCCGGCGCATAGAGCTCGGTCGCAAATGGCAGAACCGCGGGCGTCGCATCGGTGACCACGGCGGCTGGATTGGCGAGCCGCGCGATCGTCGTTTCCGGCGCTGTGTCGGGCGACAGCGACAAGACCGTCGTTTCGACCGCTGCTTCGGCCGGAAGCGTCGCGGGTTGTGCGTCCGAGGTGACGGCCCCGGGTTCGCCGAGCCTTGCAACCGTGGTGTTTTCCGTCTCAACGTTTGGTGGCTCGTGAGATGGTGTATCGACGCTGGTCGCGGCCGGGATGCGCGCCGGCACGGCATCGGAAAAGACCTGCGAGGGATCGCCGAGCCGCGCCATAGTGGACTCAGGCGGTGCATTCGGCGACAGCGATAAGGCCGCCACGTCGACCGCTGCCTCGGCCGGCAATGTCACGGGTTGGGCGTCCGTGGTGATCGAACCGGGATCCCCGAGTCGCGCTATCGTGGTTTCGGGGGGCGCGCTGGGCGACAGCGACAAAGCCGCCGTGTCGACGGCGGTCTCGACAGCCAATGTCGCAGGTTGGGCGTCCGTGGTGATCGAACCAGGATCATCGCTCCGGGCGACGGAAATGTCCCCAGGCTCGACGCTTGGCGGCGCGTGAGATGGCGCGTCGACACTTGTTTCAGACGGTATGCGCGCCGAAACGGTGTCGGACATAAACTGGGTGGGATTGCCAAGCCGCGCGATGGTGGTTTCGGGCGGCGCATCGGGGGACAGCGACAAAGTTGTCGTATCGACCGCCGCCTCCGCAGCCAAAGTCGCGGGCTGCGTATCCGTGGTGACCACTCCGGGGTCGCCGCTCCGCGCAACCGAGAGTTCGCCGGGCTCAACGCTCGGCAAGGCGCGGGTCGCTGCGTCGACGCCTGTCTCACCTGGAATGCGCGCGGGCAGGGCATCGGAAAGAATTTGCGTCGGATCGTCGAGCCGCGCGATGGTGATTTCCCCCCGTACGGCCGAAGGCGGTGCGGGCGGGCCGATTTCCAGCGCTGTTTCGGGCGCCATCGGTGCCGGTGCCGCGTCGGACTCAACCACGGGCGGCACTGAGATTTGCGCGGCGACCACCTGCTCTGGCTCAGTATCCGGCCAGCTTGGCGCGGTCGATCCGCCAAAATCCGTTTCAGGTAACCCCGACGTGGGTGATGAGTCGGGTGCGATCCTTGAAGGGATGGTAAGCGCGGCAACGGTTGCAATTGCGGGTTGGGTCGGCTCATCAGACTCGTCGCGTCCAGCCGGGCCCATGACCGGTCGCGGCGCAATTGGCACGGTTTCGGGACTGGAGCCGGGTGAGAGCGTCGGCGCATCGTCTTGCGGCGCAACGGCAAGCGGTTCGGCCAGCCCTCCAGTACGAGCATAGGTTTCCAACGCCGCCGCGCTCGGAATTGGGGGCGTTGCCTCCTCCGGTGCCGACCCAGCCCGTATCTTGGTCATGGCGTCGGTCGCAATCGTCGCATCGGTGGGCGGTTCTTGCCGGTTGGTTTCTGCCAAGCCGGACGGGTCCGCATTTGCCGCGAATTCCTGCGGCGCATTGGGCAAGCGCAAAACTGTGACGCTTTCGGATTGCGGGTCGTCGATCGGTTGCGGCGGACGCGGTTCGGGCGCCATCGCCAGTACTGTGGAGGGTGGCGTGGCATCGGGGGTCTCAGCCAGTTCCTCCGGCGGGTAGGGTGGAAGGGAAATCACCGCGACGGCGTCAAATCCGCCCGCGGGTGGCCGATCGTGGCCTGTCAGCACCAAGCCAATTTGCCAAAGAACCACCAAGAGCAAAGAACCGGCGACGGCGTAGCCGCCGTAGCCAAGCGCGCGTCGCCATGTGACAGGTGTCCGACGAAATGTATCAAACTGGGCGCGCAGCCGAGTCACAATCGCGCGGCCCGATGCGCGTTCACGCAAACGACGTCGTACATCCGTCGCAATGCGTCGCACGGTCGGCCGAATCGCCGGCATCTTTTGAAGCTTTGCTGCCAGACGAACGAGCAAGCTTCGCCAATACGCCCTGACGCTCCTACCGAATCTCAACGACCGTAATCCATGGCCCGACCCGATCCATTCCGCCGCCATTTATGGACGGCTTGGGCTGTCGCGTCGAGCCCATCAAACATATTGTTTGCACATAAATGCGCATCCCCGCTCATCTCAGAGATTACAACGCCCGCGCGATGCTCTGAGAACGACTTGCTTCACATAAGCCTGTCAGGACATTTAAACCCTTGGCGCATCTTTTGGTTCCCGATCCACCGGTAAGCCCCTACGAATCCGGACACCCCAATATGACTCAGCTTTCGGTAGCAAGTAGTAAGCGAATTATATCCGAAATGGTGTTTTTTACCAGGGCATTGTCGCACCAAATTATGATGACACATTGGCTTACGTATCTTAGGTTCCCCTTTTTGTTACTGGCCTGGCAGTCACAGGTTGGGGGGAGAACATGTACTACGCGCACGGCGAAAGCCGGGCCAGCGAATTGCTGTCCCAGGCTGTCGACCTAATGGACGAACGAAGCATACCGCCGAACCCGGCGAATTATTCGATCTGGTACGAGTTCGCGTCCGATGAAAATCCCGCATTGCGCCGCGAGATCGAGTCGTTGATCGAGGCAGACGCCGATTTCGACCCGAACACCAACATCCGGCTCTTCGAGAGTTTCTTTGGCTTTGGTGAAGAGGGCCAAAAGGTCGTGGAGTTCGGCGCCAACCTGACACGGCGCATGGAAGCAGTTGGCAACGATTTGGAACATGCCGGTAAGGAAACCGGCACTCATTGTCAGCGCCTTTCCTCGCTGGTCAATGGAGAGGGCGCGGTCCAATCGTCCGACCAAGTCGTAACGCTGGTTCGCGAAGTGCTGGAGGAGACGCGCGAGATCATTTCGGCGAATCGGTTGCTCGAAGGACGTCTCGCGAAGGCGGCCCATGAAATCGATGGTCTGAAAGAAAGCTTGGCGGAAGTCCGGCTCGAAGCGATGCGGGACTCGCTCACAGGCACCGTGAATCGGAAATATCTCGATGTCCGGTTGTCGGAACAACTGACATTTGCGGCGGCCAATGACGACCGCTTGTGCGTCATCCTGTTGGACATCGATCGTTTCAAGCAATTCAACGATCAATATGGCCATCAGGTCGGCGACCAAGTCCTGAAAGTCGTGGCAAAAGCGGTCGACGATTGCATTCGGGGCAGTGATACCTTGGGCCGCTATGGCGGCGAGGAGTTTTGCGTGATCTTGCCGAGCACTGGGCTGCAAGGCGGCACGGCGGTGGCGGAGAACAT
>JANQOH010000238.1 GCA_028289725.1 Alphaproteobacteria bacterium | reverse complement strand
GCGCATCGGGCGTGACCAGGATGAGGCAGCGCGCCGTGCTGGCCCCATCATCGGCGGGCAGAGAATCGAAAGTCACGCCAAGCGACCGAATGTCGTGGCTAAAAACCTCCCCGAGCTGATCGTCCCGGACTTTACCGATAAAGGCAGCGCTGCCGCCAAAGGACGCAATACCCGCGATTGTGTTGGCCGCGGAGCCGCCCGACATTTCAACACCGGGTCCCATCGCGTCATAGAGCTGGCGGGCCTGATCATCGTCGATCAGCGTCATAGCGCCTTTCGGCAAATTGTGATCGTCAAGAAACGAATCTTCGGCATGGCTAATGACGTCAACAATCGCATTGCCAATGCCGACGACGTCTATCGTCGGTTCGGTCATGATGCTCCCCGGGGGCAGGTTGGCTTCACGTCGTCCGAACCCAAGCCCGGCGACGGCGCGAGTATATCGATCCCGCCCCTAAGGAGAAGTCCCGACCGGGCTTGGTCAAACCAATTCAGTAGTCAGCGGCACGCCGGGCACCGTCAACGCGTCTTCGAGATGCCGTAGGACACGTTGGAAGGGGCCCGTATCGGAAAGGGCGCGTGACAAAAGCAATGCGCCTTCGATTACCATGACCGCGTCGGCCGCACGGCGCACGGCTTCGCTCTTGGCCATGCCAGTTTCGGAAAGCGCCTTGCCCAAGCTGGCGATCCAACGGCCGTAAAACGCGGCAATACGATCACCGAACAGGTCGCGTTTCGGTCCGTGCGAAAACAAGGCAAACAGGCCTGGGGCGCTGCCGCCTTCAAACAGGCCGTCCAATATCACCAGCATCCGCGCAATGCGTTCCTGCGCGGCGCCCGCCCCAAGCAGCGGGACGAACACTTGCTGCTCAAACTGGGCGGCCAGTTCGTCCAAGACGACCTCGGCCATTTGCTGTTTGCCGCCCGGGAAATGGTGATACAGGCTGGCTTTTTGCAATCCCGTCGCATGCGCCAGCGCCGACAGGCTGGCGCCATCGAAGCCAAGCTTTGCGAAAGTGTCCGCAAGCGCCGGCAACAGCGATTCCTTGGCAACCGATCGATCGGTCATGCAACAATTATAGAGCGCGCACCGTTCAGCGGCGAGTCGAACCGGTGCATTGTCGAAGTAAGCGTGTCTTGTCGGCACCCCTGGACACGGATAAACAAGTCGCCGTCCTCGCCTCACTCTACGGACCCGCCATGATCTCCGCCCTCACCAAATCGATCGCGCAGATGGTTGAGCCTGAATTGCGCGGCGTCCTGTGGAAAGTTCTGTTGGCGACCATTGCGATGCTCATCGCCATTTGGCTGCTCGTCGGCGCGCTGCTCGCCAATACGACGCTGACCAATATCGGTTGGTTGGAAACCATCATCGACTGGCTGGGTGGCGCGCTGGCCGTGGTCGTCACCTTGGTTCTCTTTGCGCCGATCGCCACGATGGTCGGCAGCCTGTTTGAGGATCAAGTCGCCGATGCGGTAGAGGCGCGCCACTATCCCGACCTGGCGCCGACCGATGGCCAAACGATCGCTCAGTCCATGATCTCGGGATTGAAGCTGCTGGGCTGGACCATTCTGGTCAATCTGTTGTTCTTGCCGCTCTATTTGGCCCTAAGTTTCACGGTCATCTTGGCACCACTTTTATTCTTTGCAGTCAATGGCTTGCTGCTTGGACGTGAGTATTATGAGGTGGTCGCGCTGCGCCGCATGACGGCGCGCGACGCCGCCAAGTTTCGTCGTGGCCATCGGTTCACATTGTGGACGGGCGGCGTGCTGATCGCCGTGGTGTACTGGGTGCCAATCTTGAATTTGACCGGACCAATCATCGGGACAGCGACGATGGTCCACATTGTTCAGGGCATTCAGCGTCGCGGCGCCTAGGTCGACTTACGCGGCCGCCCGCGTCTTGTCCTTGTAGGCGCACAAATCTCGAATGGCGCAATCGGGACACGCCGGCTTACGCGCCTTGCAGACATATCGCCCGTGAAGAATCAGCCAATGGTGCGCGTGCTGCTTAAAACGCGCGGGCACCGCTTTGAGCAGTTTCTTTTCGACATCCAACGGCGTCTTTCCCGGCGCGAGTCCGGTTCGATTGCCAACGCGGAATATGTGCGTGTCAACCGCGATGGTCGGTTCGCCAAACGCGCAATTGAGCACGACGTTTGCCGTCTTGCGGCCGACGCCCGGCAGGGCTTCGAGCGCGGCGCGATCCCGCGGCACCGCACTGCCATGCTGTTCGATCAGTTGTTGGCTCAATGCGATGACGTTCTTCGCCTTGTTGCGGTATAGCCCGATGGTCTTGATCATTTCGCGCACGCGGTCTTCACCCAAAGCCACCATTTGCTCCGGCGTATCGGCGATCGCGAACAGCGGCCCCGTCGCCTTATTGACGCCCACATCCGTCGCCTGTGCCGACAGTACGACGGCGACGAGCAGGGTGTAGGGATTAATGAAATCGAGCTCTGTTTCCGGCGCCGGATTGATGGCCGACAGCCGTTCAAACATCTCTTCGACATGCACTTTTTTCATGTTTCCCCGCCAAGGCCAGCGCCGATTACTACGTCATCGGAACGACTAATTCTTGCCTATCTCTCAATGGTTTGGCCACCACGGATTTTGACATTGGCCAACGCAAGACGCATGATCGTCGCATCATGGAGACGCCCGAAACACCTCACACGGACCCAGATCCGACGATCTTCGATGCGGTGCTACATCCGCATCGGTCGCTTGGCCGTACCGGGTTTCTTGTGCTGATGGCGTGCGTCTCGCTGGTCGGTTTCGCGACTGGTATCGCGTTCATGTTGATCGGGGCGTGGCCGGTGTTCGGCTTCATGGGCCTCGACATCGCGTTGATCTATCTCGCGTTCCGCTTGAACTATCGCAGCGGCCGGCAAATGGAGCGCGTGCGATTGACCATGGACCGCCTGGAAATCGAACGCATCAGCGCGTCCGGCCGAATCATGCGCTGGAGCTTTCAACCCTATTGGGTGCGCGTTGAATTGAACGAGCCGGAAGAGCATCACAGCCGGCTCACATTGCGGTCGCATGGCCGCGAACTCACGGTTGGCAGTTTTCTCACCCCCACCGAACGCGAAACATTGTTCACCGCATTGAATACGGCGCTCGACCGTTGTCGCGCCACGACACAGCCGGCTAGCTGACGATCCCCGGGCATGCCACTGCGTGCCTTCGCCCTGCTGATTCTTCTGTCAATCCTGTGGAGTGGCTCCTTCACCTTAATCAAGGTGGCCGTCGCAACGGTGCCGCCTGTCACTTTGGTTGCCGCGCGTTTGGTTATCGGCGCGGCGATCCTGTGGTTTTACTTGCGCATGATCGGCGGCCGCTTGCCGACGATAGGCCCGGCCTGGGGGCTTTACGTGTTACTGGCGCTGACCGGCAATGTCTTTCCGTTTATCCTGATTGTCTGGGCGCAGGCGCGCGTCGACAGTGGCCTGGCGGCAATCCTGATCGGAACCATGCCGCTGATCACCTTGGTGATTGCAGTGCTAAGCGGTGTGGAAAGTCGCGTGCGCGGCCTTCAAATTTCCGGCGTCGCGCTCGGTTTCCTCGGCGTGGTCGTGCTGTTCGGCCCACGCATCGATGACACCGCGAGTGCACCGATTCTCGCACTCCTGGCCTTGATCGGCGGCGCGACCTTCTACGCGATAAACGTCGTGCTCGCGCGCCGCGTGGTGACCGATTTGGTGGCGGTGACCGCGGCGGTCATTCTCTTGTCGGCCGCTTTCACGGTGCCACTCAGTTTGATCGTTGATCGGCCGTGGCATGTCACCCCGGATTCGGCTGCGATTGTGTCGATTGTTGCGCTCGGCATGCTCGGCACCGCGCTCGGAACCATTGTCTTCTTCAATCTCGTGCGGATGGTTGGCGCCACCCGCACCTCGATGATCAACTATTTGATTCCGGGAATGGCGGTGCTTTGGGGCATGACATTTCTGGGCGAACGCCCAGGTCTCAGTGAATTTGCGGCGCTTGGCCTGATCGTCGCCGCGCTGGCGATGGTCAATCGCCGATCCGACCCGACTGAGACTTAGCCGGGTAGGCCAAGCACCTCGCGCATGCCGTACAGGCCGGGTGCGCGACCTTTGGTCCACAGGGCGGCGCGCACCGCGCCATTGGCGAACACGTCGCGCGACGATGCCCGATGACCGAGCTCAAGCCGTTCGCCGTCGGTGGCGAAAACAACCGAATGATCG
>JANQOH010000215.1 GCA_028289725.1 Alphaproteobacteria bacterium | reverse complement strand
CGATCCACCGGGCGCGCGGCCTGCTGCTTCCGCTGTCGGTCGCGGTCGTCCTCGGTTTCGCCGCGCCGATCAGCGCCGCCACGATCGGTGAATCGTGGCTGGTGCGGGCGGCCCAAGGCATCGCCTTTGTCTTCCTGCTCTACAGCCTGGCCCGGCATTTCATCCGCAGTCCGACCGTCACTTTGATCTTGAAATGGATCGGCCTGCCGGTCGCTCTGCTTTACATCGTTGGCTGGCTCGACGAAGTGATCGGCCATTTGGACGGTGTGTCGATCGAGATCGGCAACATCCACGTGACGCTCTACGCGGTGTTGCGCACGGCAATCTTCGGGGTGATCCTGTTCTGGCTCGGGCGGATCTCGAATGCGACCGGTCAGCGTGTGATCCGCACGCGCTCCGAACTCGACGCCGGCACGCGCGAAGTCATCGCCAAGCTGTTTGAGATCGGCATTTTCGTTCTGATCTCCCTGCTGTTGCTCAATGTGATGGGCATCGATCTGACCGCGCTCGCGGTTTTTGGCGGGGCTTTGGGTGTCGGCCTCGGCTTTGGCTTGCAGCAAATCGCCTCGAACTTCATTTCAGGCCTCATCATCCTGCTCGACCGGTCGATTACCATTGGCGACTATATCGAGCTCGAAGACGGCCGCGCCGGTACGCTGCGCGAACTCACCATGCGGTCCGCGACACTCGAGACCTATGACGGCAAGGACATCATGGTGCCGAATGAACGCTTCATTACGACGGCGTTCGTCAACTGGACGCACAACAATAAGAAGCAGCGCTATGCGCTCAATTTCCAAGTCGCTTACGACACGGAACTGGAAAAACTCTTCGAAATCGTGCGCGAGATCGTCGCGAGCCATCCGAAAGTGCTGAGCGGCGAAGGCGTGCCGATCGAGGAACGTCCGGACGCCGAAATCGAGGGCTTCGGCGACTCGGGCATCGACATTCTGGTCGAGTTTTGGATGGAGGGCATCGACGACGGCGAAAACCGCGTCGGTGCCGACCTGCTGCTGATGATCTGGACCGCGCTCAAAGCCAACGGCATCGAAATCCCGTTCCCGCAACGCGAGGTCAAAGTCCTGGGCGAAGTGAAGACCGCGTAATTGCGGCCTTCCGTCCTGGGCTCCTGGCCATGCGGTTGGCGCGGCGGAGCCTGACGATTGGCGTCTTGTCTGGCGCGGCGTTTGGCCGGACACTGGCGTTAGGACAGGCGAGGGGACGCGGGTGTTTTGACCCAATTGCTTGGATTGGTCCGCGGCCGGCGCGGCCGGCGGTTGATGGCGCTGGCGGCGGGCGCGGCAATTATTGTGGCGGGTATCGCGAGCACGCCGGGGGCGCTGGCGCCGCGCGGCAGCACGGACAGTTTGCCGCGCACCTTTGGCTGGACCGCCTATGGCACCACCTCGGGCGGCTACGCGGTGTCGGTCGCGATCGGCAACGCGATCGCCGACGAAGGCTATCGGCTGCGGGTGATCCCGGCAAAGAACGATGTGTCGCGTCTAACGCCCTTGCGCGCCGGGCAGGTGCATTTTTCGGCGACCGGCATCGGCAGCTATCTGGCGCAGGAAGGCGTGATGGAATTTTCCGCGCGCCGCTGGGGGCCGCAGCCGGTGCGCATGCTTTTGGCCTCATGGTCGGACGTGAATATCGGCCTGGTCACGACTGCGGCCGACGCGGGCATTGGGACCGCTGCCGATTTGCGCGGCAAACGGGTCGCGTGGGTGGTCGGCGCGCCGGCGCTCAACCAGAACATGACCGCGTGGCTCGCGTTCGGCGGGCTGACCTGGGACGATGTGGTACGCGTCGAGGCGTCGGGCTGGAGCGCATCGGTGCAGGGCATGATCGACGGCGCAATCGATGCCGCGATCGCCTCGACCGACTCCTCGAAACTGTTTGAGCTTGAAGGCTCGCCGCGCGGCTTGCGCTTTGTGCCCGGCCCGCTGTCGAACACCGAAGGCTGGAAGCGTTTGCTGCAGCATGGCCCGTGGTTCTCGCCGCACGACGCCACCGCCGGCATCGGCCTATCGCCCGAACAGCCGTTGGAGGGCGCGAGCTACGGCTATCCGATCCTGATCACCTATGCCGACCGGGGCGAGCAAGCCGCGTATGATCTGGTGCGGCTGCTGCACACGAAGTTCGACGCTTATAAGGATGCACACCCCGCCGCGATCGGGTTCTCGGTCGACCGGCAGGTGTTCGATTGGATCGTGCCGTATCACGCGGGCGCGGTGCGTTATTTGCGCGAGATCGGCGTGTGGACCGACGCGCACGAGGCGCACAATCAAGCCCTGCTCGCGCACCAGACCGCGCTCGCGGAAGCGTGGGATCGGGTTTTGGCCACGCACACCGACGCCGAAACTTTTAGCGCGGCGTGGCTCGACGAACGCGCGCGCTTGCTCGAGGCCGCGGGCCTGGATCCCGTATGGCGGAACTGACCGCGGACGCGGCGTCGGAAGGGCCGGCGGACGGCGAGAAAAGCCGGTTCCGGCGGCTCGACGGACCGTGGCGCATTCTATTCGCCGTGCTCACGCTCCTCGGTATCCTGCTCGCCACCAATCAGATCCTCGCGCTGAAATTTTTTGCCGGCGTAGCGCTGCTCGACAATAGCTACCTTTACCTGCTGGTTGGGCTGTTTTTGGCGAGCACGTTCCTGATTTTTCCGGCGACCGACGACAGTCCGCGCGACCGCATTCCAGTCTACGATCAAGCGCTGTTCGCGGTCTGCTTCGCCATCGCAGTCTATTTCGCGGCGACCGGCCTGACAAGTTTGGAGGAGGGCTGGGAGTTCGCCTCGCCGACTTTGCCGGTGACGCTCGGCTTCGTGCTGTGGGGCTTGATCATGGAAGCGGTGCGGCGCGCCGCCGGAACGGTGATCTTCGTGATCTTCGGCCTGTTCTCGCTCTATCCGGTGTTCGCCGACGCGCCGTTCATGCCGGCGATTTTCTCCGGCCTCAATCAAGACATCGTTGCGACCGCGCGTTATCACGTGATGAGCGAGGAGTCGGTGCTCGGCATTCCCCTGCGGGTGTTCGGCACCTTGATCATCGGCTTCATTATTTTCGGCGTCGCGTTGCAGACGACGGGCGGCGGCCGGTTTTTCATCAATCTTGCATTCGCGCTGCTCGGTGGCGTGCGCGGCGGCCCGGCCAAGGTCGCGATCGTCGCGAGCGGCCTGTTCGGGTCGTTGAGCGGCA
>JANQOH010000206.1 GCA_028289725.1 Alphaproteobacteria bacterium | reverse complement strand
GGGGACAATCATGAAGGAGCCGGTCGGATTATGAGTGACGGAACGAATAGTGCACCGCCGGTCTGCGTCATCACCGGGGCTGGCGAAGGGACCGGCGGCGCCACCGCACGGCGCTTCGCGGCCGGCGGTTACCGCGTGGCCATGCTGGCGCGCACCGAGGAACGCCTTCGGCGAATGGAAGATGAGATCGAAGGGTCCAAGGGCTATGTCTGCGATGTGTCTAACTTGGATCTGCTCACGGACACGATTGGCCAGGTCGCGCGCGATCTCGGAAATCCATCCGTTGCCGTGCACAACGCTGTTATGGGTGCCTTCGAGCCGGTTCTCGAAGCAAGTCCCAAGAAGTTTGAAGAACTATTTCGGATCAACACGACCGCGTTGATGGTTCTCACGCAAGCCGTCGCACCGGCCATGATTGAGGCCGGAAATGGTGCCATCATCGTCACCGGCAATACTTCGGCGTGGCGCGGCAAACCGCGGTTCGCCACTTTTGCCCCGACCAAAGCCGCACAGCGTATTCTGGCGCAGGCCATGGCCCGCGACTTAGGGCCCAAAGGGGTTCACGTGGCTTACATCACGATCGACGCCGCCATCGACACGCCGTGGACACGTCCGCGACTCGCGCCCGACAAACCGGACGATTACTTCTGCAAGCCCACGGCCATCGCCGATGAGATTTTTCACGTCGCACATCAGGATCGGTCGGCCTGGTCGTTCGATGTGGAGATTAGACCGTTCCACGAGAATTGGTAACGTGGTTTGTTTGCCGCGCTTAGAGCACGTTCTCCGCAATTGCGCGCAAAGCGTCACGCGACGCGCCGCGCAGCAGCATGGCGCCGACTTCGCCGCGGCCGTTCGCCGCTTTCCATGAATCCAAGCGCTCGATGATGCGTTCTTTCGGTCCCACCAAAGCGATGTCGTCGACAAACTGATCAGGCACCGCGGCGGCCGCCGCGCCACGCTTGCCGTCAAGGAACAAGTCTTGGATCTCGACGGCAGCTTCTTCGTATCCGAGGGCCTTGGCGCAATCGTTGTAGAAGTTCTTGCCGCGGGCCCCCATGCCGCCGACATATAGAGTGAGCATTTCCTTGACCGGCCGCCGGCACGCCTCGAGATCGTCGCCCATGATGGTCATGACGAAAGGCGCGACGTCAAAATCCGCAAGCGTCTTACCGCCGCCCGCAAGGGCAAACCCCTCGTTCAGCGACGTTTCAAAAATGTCGAACCGCTCCGGATTGAAAAAGATGGGAAAGACCCCGTCGGCCAGTTCGCCGCTCAGACGCAAACCGGCCGGCGTGATCGCGGCGGTATAGATCGGCGGCTGGTCCTTGCAGTGCAGAACGCTTTTGAGGGGCTTGCCCAAGCCGGTCGCGCCTAAGCCGGCATAGGGCAGTTGATAGTGGTGGCCGTGATATTCGACGGGTGCCTCACGCGCGAAAATCTTGCGAACGATCTCGATATATTCGCGCATGCGCGTCAGTGGCTTGTCGTACGGCATGCCGTGCCAGCCTTCGACCACTTGGGGACCGGACGGGCCAAGCCCCAACATAAAACGGCCGCCGGAAAGGGCTTGCAGCGTCATGGCGGTCGACGCCGTGGCGGCGGGCGTCCGCGCCGGGATTTGCATGATTGCCGTGCCAACGCGGATCCGGCTGGTCTGCGCGAGCACCCACGTCGCCGGCGTCACCGCGTCGGACCCATAGGCTTCCGCGCTCCAAACCGAGTCGAAGCCGAGCGCCTCCGCATCACGAATGAGATCCATGTCGATTTCGAATGTGGCGCCGGCCGTGCCGAGCAGCAATCCAAGCCGCATATGTTCGGGTCCTCATGTCATCAGGCCATTCGTGATACACGGGGCGACCACGCACCGACAAGACCGCCGAGGAAGACATTATGGACATCGGGATTGTGCTGCCGTCCGCCGCCGATTCTTGGCGGGCCGCCGAAAGGGCAGAGGAGCTCGGATTCACACACGCGTGGTTTTTCGACACGCAATTGCTGTGCGGCGATGTTTTCGTGGCCATGGCGGCCGCGGCCATGCGCACGAAAAAGATCCGCCTCGGCACCGGTGTGCTGATTCCATCGAACCGGATCGCACCCGTCGCGGCCAACGCCTTCGCGACCCTCAACCAACTCGCGCCCGGCCGTATCGATTTCGGTGTCGGTACGGGCTTCACGGGGCGGCGCACCATGGGCACCGGCGCTATGAAGCTCGCGGATATGGAGGCCTATATCGAGGCCGTGCAAGGCCTCTTGCGGGGCGAAACCGTGACGTTCGATTTCGAGGGCGCGTCACGCGCGATCCGCTTTCTCAACCCGGAACTGGGTCTGATCAATATCGCGGACCCCGTTCCGCTGCACATTTCCGGCTTTGGCCCAAAGAGCCGTGCGATGGCCGCGCGCCTTAGGACCGCGTGGTGCAACATCGTGCTCACCGAACATACCGGCCTCAAAGATATGGACCGCATGAAAGCAAGCTGGGAGGAAGCCGGAAACGCCGCCGACGACCTATACGCGACCATGTTCACCCTGGGCTGCGTATTGGACGAGGAAGAACCTTATGACAGCCCCCGGGCGATGGCCGAAGCCGGTCCGTCCGCCGCCGTGTTTCTGCATGCGGTCGTCGAATCCGAGGTCCTGTCCGGACGCCGGGTTAAATTGCCGGAAGCACAGCGGCAAGCGGTTGACCGCTACCACGAGATTTACCAGGCTTACCAACCCGACGACGCCCGATATCTGTCGCTTCATCGCGGCCACATGATGTTTGTCCGTGACGAGGAAGCCTCTCTGATCACCGGCGATTTGATCCGCGCCAAGAGTTCAACCGGCACCCACGGCGATCTGGTAGAACGCTTCCGGCGCTTGCGCGATGCGGGATATACGCAAATCGCGGTACAACTGATGCCCGGCCACGAAGCGGCGATTGACCGCTGGGCGGCGGTGCTGAAGGACCTATAGGGACGAGAACCGTGCCGTTCGGCCCCCGGTTCGCTATAGTCGGGGCGGAGGCGCCTTGGGGCGGCGCACAATCGAAGGATCGCGCAATGGAAGCGTTGCAGGCCGTATTTCCAATGTTGATCATCGTAGCCCTTGCGGCCGTGCTGATCGTGCTGCTGACCGGTGTGTTCAGCATGCTGCGCGGCGGCCGATTCAATAAGCTGTACGGCAATAAATTGATGCGGTTAAGGGTCGCGTTGCAGGGCGTCGCGGTGGTCTTGATCGTTGTGTATGTGGCCTTCATTCGCGGGACCTAGCGCGCCGCCTCGCGGTTAATTGACTCGATTCTGGCCTGGTCATATTGTGCGCCTGCACAATGCGCTGGCGCGCGGCAGCAAAGCTCGCTTAATCAGCGCTGGCAGCACTGAGAGCCCCCCTTCAAAAGGATGACGGAGGCAGTTCCGATGAAGGTCCTCGTCGCGGTCAAACGCGTCATCGACTACAATGTGAAAATCCGGGTCAAAGGCGACAATACCGGCGTGGAGACGGCCAACGTCAAAATGTCGATGAACCCGTTTGACGAGATCGCGGTGGAAGAAGCCGTGCGCTTGAAAGAAGCTGGCACGGCGAGCGAAATCGTCGCGGTATCGATGGGCCCTCAGCAGTGCCAAGAAACGCTGCGCACCGCCTTTGCAATGGGCGCGGACCGCGGCATTTTGGTGCAAACCGACCAGGAACTGCAGCCGCTGGCGGTGGCGAAATTGCTCAAGGCGATCGTCGACGACGAGCAGCCGGAAATGGTCATTCTGGGCAAACAAGCGATCGATGACGACTCCAACCAAACGGGCCAAATGTTGGCGGCGCTCTTGGGGTGGGGTCAGGGCACCTTCGCGTCGAAGTTGGCGCCGAGTGACGGCAAGGCTGACGTCACGCGCGAGATCGATGGCGGCCTGGAAACGGTGTCGGTGAAGCTGCCGGCGGTGGTCACGACCGACCTGCGCCTCAACGAGCCGCGCTATGCCTCGCTGCCCAACATCATGAAGGCGAAGAAGAAGCCGATCGAGCAGAAGACGCCGGAAGACTACGGCATCGAAGTCGCGCCGAGGTTGACCACTCTCAAAGTGGAAGAACCGGCCAAACGGCAAGCCGGCATTAAGGTTGAATCGGTGGGCGAGTTGGTCTCGAAGTTGCGCGACGAAGCGGGGGTAATCTAATGGCGATTCTAGTCCTTGCCGAGCACGACAACGCGGAACTGAAACCGGCGACACTTAACACCGTCACCGCGGCTGTCGAAATCGGCGGCGATATCGACGTCTTGGTCGCCGGCAGCAATTGCGCGGCGGTCGGCGAAGCGGCATCCAAGATAAGCGGCATCAAGCGCGTACTGGTCGCCGACGATCCGGCGCTTGAGCAGCAACTCGCGGAAAACGTGGCGCCGCTGATCGTTAGTCTGGCATCGAATTACAGCCATGTCTTGGCGCCGGCCGACACGTTCGGAAAGAACATTTTGCCGCGCGCTGCCGCATTGCTCGATGTTCAGCAGGTCTCGGATATACAGGCTGTCGAAAGCGCCGATACTTTCCAACGGCCGATTTATGCCGGCAACGCGATCGCGACCGTGCAGTCATCGGATGCACTGAAGTTGATCACGGTCCGTGGTACGGCGTTCAAAGCTGCGGAATTGGGTGGCAGCGCACCGGTCGAATCGGTGTCGGCCAACGGCGATGCGGGATTGTCCGATTTTGTCGGACGTGAACTGTCGAAATCGGAACGGCCGGAACTGACGGCCGCGCGGGTTATCGTTTCGGGCGGTCGTGGCATGCAGAGCGGCGACAATTTTCCGATGCTGGAAGCGCTCGCGGACAAGCTCGGCGCCGCCGTCGGTGCATCACGCGCCGCAGTCGACGCGGGCTTTGTTCCGAACGACTACCAAGTCGGCCAAACCGGCAAGATCGTTGCCCCGGAACTCTATATCGCGGTTGGCATCTCCGGCGCCATTCAGCATCTGGCGGGCATGAAGGATTCGAAGGTGATCGTGGCGATCAACAAGGACGAGGAAGCGCCGATTTTCCAAATCGCGGACTACGGCATCGTCGGCGATCTCTTTAAGGTGATCCCCGAACTGACCGAGGAACTCTGAGGACACGCGCGCGTTTCGCACGTCCGGCTGGAACACAGGGAACGGCATGATAAACACGATTGCGGTGATCGGTGCGGGGCAGATGGGATCTGGCATAGCGCACGTGTGCGCCTTGGCGGGCCTGGACGTGACCCTCATCGATGTCGGTCAGGAACCACTCGACCGCGCCTTGGCGACGATCGGGCGAAACCTCGACCGGCAAGTGGCGCGCGGCAAAACCTCGGAGCTGGAAAAAGCCGAAGCCTTGGCGCGGATCGTGCCCGCGACCACGCTGGACGAAGCCGCGTCTTCGCAATTGGTGATCGAGGCCGCGACCGAAGATGAGCAGGTCAAAAAGGAAATCTTTCAGGCGCTGTGTCCGAAGCTGAAAAGCCCAGACACTTTGATCGCGACAAACACGTCCTCGATCTCCGTGACACGATTGGCGGCGTCGACCGACCGGCCCGAAAAGTTCATGGGCATGCATTTCATGAACCCGGTGCCGGTGATGCAGTTGATCGAATTGATCCGCGGTATCGCCACCGAGGAAGACACCTTTACAGCCATTCGCGACTTGACCACGCGACTTGGCAAGAAGCCGGTAAGCGCGGAAGATTTTCCGGCCTTCATTGTCAACCGCATCCTGCTGCCGATGATCAATGAAGCCGTCTACACCTTGTATGAGGGCGTTGGCTCGGTCGAAGCCATCGATACGGCGATGAAACTTGGCGCCAACCATCCCATGGGGCCGTTGGAACTGGCCGACTTTATTGGGCTCGATGTGTGTCTTGCCGTGATGCAAGTGCTGCATGATGGCTTGGCGGACACGAAGTACCGCCCGTGCCCGTTGCTCGTGAAATATGTCGAAGCAGGGTGGATCGGCAAAAAGGTCGATCGGGGCTTCTACGACTACACAGGCGACGTCCCTGTCCCGACGCGCTAGCCGCTATGAAGCCGCTCCAATTCGGCGAAACGGTGGTCAGCCGCGTCGTCGAAGCGGAAGGGCCGAGCTTTTACCCAGGGTTCCTACTGCCCGATTCGTCGGACGACGCGATCGACGCGGAAGCGGATTGGCTTGAGCCAAATTTTTTCGACCGGACGAGCGGCCGCCTCGTGATGAGCGTGCACAGCTATCTCATCCGGACGCCGCATCACACGATCCTGGTCGACACCTGCGTCGGCAACGACAAGAACCGGCCATCAACCAAGCCCTGGCATCGCCAACAGACGCCGTGGCTCGACCACCTCGCCACGGCAGGCGTCCAACCGGGCGACATCGATTTCGTACTCTGCACACACCTGCACGTCGATCATGTGGGTTGGAACACACAACTCGTGGATGGCCGCTGGGTACCCACATTTCCGAACGCCAAGTATCTGTTTCAGAAAGACGAATATGCGTTCTGGCAAAAGGAACAATCAGGCGCCGGACGGTCCGGTGCGAACGACGGTTGTTTTGAAGACAGCGTGCTGCCGGTGATGGCGGCGGGACAAGCCCTTTTGGTCGAGAGCGACCATGCTATTGACGATACGCTTCATCTCGATCCAAGCCCGGGACATTCGCCAGGTCACGTGTGCCTCAATTTGTCGGGCGGCGGGCGCAACGCGGTTTTTTCCGGCGATTTGATGCATCATCCGGTGCAATGCGCGTATCCGGAGTGGAACTCCGGATTTTGCTACGATCCGGATCAATCGCGGGCGACGAGAATGGGCTTTGTTGACCGGCACGCCGACACCGACACCATCATATTGGCCGCCCATTTCGCGGCACCGACAGCCGGCCGCATCGTCAGCGGCGGGGCGCGCTGCCGCTTCGCCGTTTAGGCGCGAGATCAACGTTTCGGCGCAGAAACTGATCCACTTCGTCCAGCGTCGGAACCAAAGGAACTTGATCCGGTAGCGCGGCAACGGACCGCCGATCTTGAATAAATGCCGCCACGGGGCGGCCATAGGACAACGCCAGGCGCGCTTCGCTCGCGGTTCCAAGACCACCTGGCAAGACGAGCACCGCATCCGCGCTCAGAATATTGATGTGATTGCGTGATTGTGGCGTGTCGCCTTGCGCCCCGCGGGCCGGCAGATGCGTGTGTATCGCGATCTCGACCCACGGGTTTGGATATCCTTCGGGGGGCCCGGTCTCACCAGGTTCACCGGATTTCGGTAAGACTCCGATCACTAGGCCTTGGCGGTCCTCGGCCTCAAAGAATGCGCGACTTACACACGCCATCGCGCCGCGGCCGCCGCCGGTGAGCAGGTGAACGCCTTGCCGAGCGAGCCACGCACCGAGTGGCTCTGCCCGGTCTTCATGGGGTTCCCGCCCGGATCCCATGACGCCAATGACTGGACGGCGCACCGGATTGTCCGGTGCCTAACGCGGTGCGTAGGTGTTGACCCCGCCGGTTGTCGAGCCCAAACCGAGCGAACCGCTTTGCTCAAACGGGACATCGTCGCGACCGAATCCACCGAGATAGGCGATGCCCGTCATGCGGTAAGAGAATTCGGTGCTCTGGGTCATGCCCATAAGCTGTTGCACGACGGCGAGGATGCCGCTGCTCACCTCGACCGGCACGACCGCGTTGCCCAGCGCCGGGATCGTGACGGACTGATTGCTCAGCCCGTTCGCGAAGGGTTGGCCGTTGAGATCGAGATCAACGCTGACGGCGCGAATATTGAGCGAGAAGTCGTTTGGATTCGTGACGCGCAGATCAAGACGAAAACGTTGCTCGAGCAAACCGCCGGCGAGCGGCCGCAAATCGGCCAGCCGGACTTGTGGCGGAATCGGATCGCCGAACCGGGCGCATCCCGTCACGGCCAAAACGACGAATAAGAGTGTGAAAGCGCAGGTTCGAGAGATGAAGCGAGACATGGGCACCCTGCATTTTGTGTTTTGCGTTGTCGCGCGACCCAATCACATTTGTCACGGGTCGCCAAGACCGGCACGGCGCGAACCGCCGTGCAATGGGGTTGGCGTTTTGTCGGGCCGCGAGTCACTTTTTTCCTCGCCCGGCGCGCGCGAATCATACGCCAGATCTTTGATACTCATTTCATCGAAGGCGTCGGTGATCGCACGATCCAGACGGTCCATCGTCCCAGCGATCGCATGCGTTCGTTGGCCGAACCGCAGCGCCCCGGAGTCCTGTTCGCCGCTGCGCCGCGCGTCATCAAGCAACTGTGCGACGGATGTTTCTTCCGGTGCGCGGGCCGGCAGATAGACCGGCGTGGCATCACCGGACCGGGTCACGGCCTGGCCGCGCTCCAACACGCCAAGAGCTTCTTCAATCGTATCCAACGGCAGTTGAAGGCTCTCCGCCAGAGCCTCCGCGCTCGCCAATGGACGCAGCCGATAGAAGCCCCGCGCTATTTCACGCATCACCAGAAGAACCGCCGCTTCACGCTGCCGGAGGCTGAGCACCGGCGGGCTATAGGACCCGCCGATATAGCGCGGGTTTTGAACGTAGAAGGAGATGCTCGCCCCGAGCAACAGGATCAGCCAACCGAGATAAAGCCAGATCAGAAACAGGATCAGCGTGGCGAAGGCCGAATAGATCGCATCGTACTGACCCGACGTCACGACAAACGAGGCAAACACCCAACCGACGGCTTGCCACAGAAGACCGGCGAACAACCCGCCGGCGAGCGCGGGCCCGACGCGAACGCGCGTGTTAGGCATGAAGATGTAAAGAAACGTGAACGCGGCGACGATCAGCAAGAACGGGACAATTCGTGCGGCCCGATCGAACAGTTTTCCAACGGGCTCGATCGCCGTGAACTCGGACACAAGTGGCGCGGCGACCAGTGACGCCGTAATGCCAACCGCCGAGAAGACCAGCACCGGCCCGATAACGATGACCGTCAAATAGCTCGAAAAACGCTGCGCGAAAGACCGATGCTGGGTGATGCGCCAAGCGAAATTCACCGCGCGCTCGATCTTCTGCATCAGCGAAATCACGGTAAGCATCAGGAAGCCGAGACCCAGAGAACCGAGAACACCGACATTCATGTTCTCGACAAAACCGATAATCTGTTCGGTAATCTCGGCGCCCTTCTCGCCGAGCGGCGCCAATAGCTGCATCAGCAACGGTTCCATCTGATTGTGGGCACCGAAGCCTTTGAGAACCGAGAAACTGATGGCGAGTAATGGGACCAGCGAGAGCAGCGTCGTGTACACCAAGCTCATCGCCCGCATGCTGACCAAGCCTTGGGTCAGATCGAGCACGACGGCGGCAAGAATTCGTGCGAGATGGATTGGCAAGGCGCGCCACCACGGCCAGCCGGTGACATCGGCCTCGCGCAGCACATAGCCATAAATCGCGACGAGCCGTCGAACGACCTTCCAGTTGTCGCCTACCACTCCGCCCTCACAACGTTGCGACGCACTCCCGTTCCGAAGCTTAACATAGGCCGGATCGGGGCCTGCGGCGAAGGGCGTGACGGGGCGCACAGGAGGCGGCGGAGCCAGCACGTCTGCTAACGGCCTGGTGGGGACACCGCGAACCGGCAAGAGCGGCGCCCAAGAGCGCCGCTCCGCCGTTTCGTGATCATTACGATTGAGGTCCAAATCCGTTGCACGCGATCACTTAGTACCAGTGACGCGGTCCTCCATGGCCCCAAAGCCAACGTTTGAAACGCTTGTGATGCCGGAAATAGGGGCGGTGATGCCCGTGCCCGCGATGGTAGTGGCGCCACTTGTGCCGTTTGACATGATGGCCGTGGTAGTGGCCCTTACGATAATCACGATGGCGGTGCCAGCCGTGGCCGTGACGATGGGGCCGGTGCGAGTGGGCATGGTGCCCGCCACCGTGTTTTCGGCCGGCATGATGTCCGCCGCCATGGCTGCCGCGCCGATTGCCGCCATGATAATCGCCACCGCGGCGTCCATCGCCGCGATGCGCCCGGCCGTGATCACCGTGACCGCCGCGATGGTGGTAGACAACGCCCGGCAATCCATCGCCGCGGCCGCCGTGAGCGCCATCGCCACGATGGCCGGCGGATGCCGTCGCGGACCAGCCAACCAGCAGGGCGGCGAACAGGGCCAGAGGTGTTATGATGCGAAGCATGGAATTGCTCCTTCCAAAGGGTTTGCGAATTGCAACGGCGAAACGATCGCAAACCGCTACTGAATTGACCCTGAAGCCGCTGTTCATTGACGGTTCAGCGGACGCTGCGTAAAAGCCGCCCCATGCGTCGCTTGGCCCTCTTTCTGGCTCTCGTGCTGTTTTTGCCGACAGTCGAGATGATCGCAATGCCACCCGAGATCGCGTATGCGGACGGACATCGCCGGGCACGTGATGCGGTCGGGCGGGGCGAAATTCGGCCGCTCGAACAGGTGCTGGCCGGCGTCCGCAGCGCCTATCCCGGACGGGTCATGGACGTGGACCTGCGGCAACGCGGCGACAATTGGACCTATCACATCAAGCTTCTGACCCCTGATGACGCGATGATGAGCATCAATGTCGACGCGCGGACCGGCCAAATCCGGTCGGTTAGCGGCGGGAGATAGTCATGCGGGTATTGGTCGCCGAAGACGATCAGCAACTGGCGCAGCAAGTACACGATGCGTTGGTCGAGGCCGCCTACGCGGTGGATCTCGCGCATGATGGCGAGGAAGCGCAGTTTCTCGGTGAAACGGAACCGTACGACGCCGTTGTCTTGGATCTGGGCTTGCCCAAAATCGACGGCGTCACGGTACTCGAGTCATGGCGTCAGAATGGTATCAACACGCCCGTGCTCATTTTGACCGCGCGCGACCGTTGGCATGACAAGGTCGCGGGGTTTGATTCCGGCGCCGACGACTACGTCACCAAACCTTTTCGGATCGAGGAAGTGGTCGCCCGGTTGCGCGCCTTGATCCGCCGTGCCGCAGGCCATGCCTCCGCCGAGCTGACATGCGGACCGGTCGCCTTGGAAACATCGAGCGCAAAGGTGACCGTGGACGGACAGCCCATTCGGTTAACGGCGCAAGAATATAAGTTGCTTGCCTATCTAATGCACCACAAGGGAAAAGTCGTTTCCCGAACCGAGTTGACGGAACATATTTACGATCAAAATTTTGACCGCGATTCGAACACGATTGAAGTGTTTGTTGGTCGCTTGCGGCGCAAGATCGGCGCACCAGTGATCGATACGGTGCGCGGCCTGGGCTATCGGCTGATCGATCCCGAGTCACCGCCGGAACCGGAGGATAGCCCCGATTAGGCGCGTCGCCGGCTCACTGACCGCGCGGCTCGTCGCCGGCGGCGTATTGTGGATCGCGGTTGCCTTGGGCATCGCTGGCGTCGCCCTGTCGACCCTGTTTCGCGATCACGTGGAACGCAGCTTTGAATCGCGCCTAAGCGTCTTATTGGACTCTTTGATTGTCGCCGCCGAAGTGACGGACGGAGGCGGATTGACCGTCGCGCCGTTGCCGGGCGAGCCGCGCTTTTCACGGCCATTTTCGGGTTGGTATTGGCAGATCATTGACGGACAACGCATTGACGAACGGTCGCGGTCTCTTTGGGACCAGTCGCTCGCGCTCGGCCCGGTCGGCGCAGGCCGTACGATCACCGGCGTATCCGGGCCTGAGACACAATCGCTCCGCATGTTGGAACGCGACATCACGCTGCCGGGTCTTGATCGGCCGTTGCGCTTTGCGGTCGCGGCCGATCTCGAGTCCATGGCTGGCGAGATCCGGCCATTCACCGTGACTTTATCGGTGGCGCTGGCGCTCTTGGGCCTTGGGCTTATCGCGGCCCTGGCGCTCCAAGTGCGCTATGGCCTCATGCCGCTCACCAGCGTCCGGCGCGCTTTGGCCGCCGTGCGTGATGGCCGGGCGGAGCGGCTGGAGGGCGATTTTCCCAACGAAGTCGGCCCGTTGACCACCGAACTCAATGCCATGTTGGCGCACAATGACGCGCTGCTGGAGCGCGCACGGCGCCACGCCGGAAATCTCGCGCACGCCTTGAAAACGCCGCTCAGCGTGCTGACCAATGCGGTCGACGAAGACACCGGTCCGCTTGCCGATACCGTCCGATCGCAGATCGCGACCATGCGCCGCGATGTCGAGCATCACTTGGCGCATGCAAGGGCCAGCAGCGGTGAGCGGATTGGAACGCGCACCGCCATCGCATCAGTGTTGGATGGATTGAAGCGCACACTCGACCTTCTGCACGCTGAGCGCAAGGTCGATCTCGTGGTCGACGTGACGGGCGACCCATATTTTCGTGGCGATCGTCAAGATCTGGAAGAGATGCTTGGCAACCTAATGGATAATGGTTGCAAATGGGCGCGCTCAACTGTTCGCGTGAGCGCGAAACAGGAGGCCGGCCAGGTTCGGTTCAGCATTGACGACGACGGTCCCGGTTTATCCGAGGAACGACGGGCCGAGGCACTGCAACGCGGCCGGCGCCTCGACGAAGCGACGCCGGGCGACGGATTGGGATTGGATATCGTCTACGATCTCGCGCAGCTCTATGACGGTAAATTGTCGCTCGACCGATCCCCCGACGGCGGCTTGCGCGCGGAACTAACGCTCCCGGCCGCGGCCCGACCGGCCGCCTAAAGCGTCATTCCGGGATCGCCCAGCGCATGTTCGGTCAATTCTTGCGTGATGAACTCATACGCATCGTCGATCGAGTCCGTGCGGTAAAAAAGATCGATATCGTCCGCGTCAATCGTTTGAAAATCGACCAGCGTGTCGAAATTCAACACGCGATCCCAATAGTCAGTGCCGAACAGCACAATCGGCATGCGCTTCTTGATCTTCAATGTTTGAACCAAGGTCAATAGTTCGAACAACTCGTCGAGCGTGCCATAGCCGCCCGGCATAACCACCACCGCCTTCGCGAGATAGGTGAACCAGAATTTGCGAACGAAGAAATAATGGAATTCGAACCCTAATTCGCGTGTGACATACGGGTTCTCGAATTCCTCCTCCGGTAACGATATCGTCAGGCCGACATTGAGGCCCTTGGCCTCCGACGCCCCGCGGTTGGCCGCTTCCATGATGCCAGGACCGCCACCCGTACAAACCACGAAACGCCGATCGGATCCTTCAAGCGATTTGGACCACTCGGTGAAGCGAAATGCGAGCGTGCGGGCCGCTTCGTAATACTCTGATATCTCAACTTGTCGCTTGGCCGCCGCAACATCGCCACGCGATTTGCGGACTTGCGCCAAAGCCGCCTCCGCGGTTTCGCGCGATGGCGTTCGCGCGGACCCGAAGAAGACGATCGTGTCGCGAATTTGAAATTTCTCGAACCGCGCTTTTGGCTCCAGATATTCGGCGAGAATACGCACCGGCCGGGCGGCCGAGCTATCGATGAAGCGTTTGTTGCGGTAGGCCTTTTGCAGGCGCCGTTTCGCGGCCATGCCCTGCCTCCAAAGGTATTAATTGTCGCGGAGTTATGAATGACGGTGCCTAAGAACCTGTTAAATCGGCCCCTTAGCGTCGGTTTTGCGGAGGCAAGAAGTAAAGCGAATCCTGCGTATCGGCAACAGCGCCATGCTAGTCCGCGCCGAACGCGACATTTGCGATCCGCGCTGCGAGCCCATTGATTACCGCCGGCGGGGTCAGCGTAGGACCGAAGCACTTGCGGCACGAGCAACTTCGGGTCACGAGTTTGGAATTTTCGGCGGTTTTCACTAGCCCGATGCCGGTGTAGGGTCCGGGCCCCAGTCGCCCAGAACTAGATCGCAAGGACGATCCACGTGGAAAAGCCACCTCTGACGCCGCCGTCCGGCAGCCGTGATTTTTTGCCGCGCGAGGTGCGCCGCCGGGAAGCCGTGATTGGCCGCATCAAGACCGTCTTTGCCCAACGTGGTTACGAGCCGATGGAGACGCCGGCATTCGAACGGCTGGAAGTCTTGGCAGGCAAGTATGGCGACGAAGGCGATAAGCTCATCTTCAAGATCCTGAAGCGCGGCGAGAAAGCCGCGAGCGG
>JANQOH010000201.1 GCA_028289725.1 Alphaproteobacteria bacterium | reverse complement strand
CCAATTGATCGGAGCAAAAGCGCGCCCCCGCCGAGCGTTACCGCGGCGGCTACGGCGGCCCAGGCAAGAACGTAATTCGGTGCGACGGCCGCGCGGTTGGCCAGGCCGGCGACCACAATGCACGCGGCAAGACCGGCAATCCCGACTGGCAGGCGCGCGCGGCAGCTTCGAATTCTCGCTGCGGCAATCGCGTCCTGGCCGGCTCGTGCGGTCGGGCTCGCGACAGACTCTTCAGAATGTGACGTTGACACGCCCTCTCGCCTTTCTCCGTTTACTCGGTATCAGGCCCTGTGGATGTCTTTATCTGACTGAAATAGTTGATATATCCCGGTCGAAGCGGCCGGCAACGGCAATCTGGGGGTCGAGGCGGCCGGTAAATTGTCGATTTGCGCGGCCGGCGCACGGTGCTAGGGATGATCGCGAGGCGGAATTTCAGTTCGTGAGAAAGCCCTGGGCGGCTGGTGCGGTTCCGCGCACCGGCGCAGCGGGGACCAAGGAGATTTGATCCATGCATCGCCGATTGTGGCCACTGATTGCGACCTTCCTTGTGATTGGACACCACGCGTCCGGCGCTCTGGCGGCGCCTGACCGGGAGTGGTTCATGGCCACGCCGTGTCCGTTCGATACAAGTGAGGGTCGCGACGTGCGCTGCGGCATCTATTTCGTGCCGGAAGACAGAAGCCAACGCCAAACCATTTTTCTGGGGCTGCCGGTCGCAATTTTCACCGCCATTGAGCCCACGAACGGCAATGATCCGATCCTTTATCTGGATGGCGGACCAGGCACATTGGAGGATCGTTCCGATACCGAGTGGATCGAATATTGGCGTGGCTGGCTAGACTATGAGACCTGGACCTACGACCGCGATTTCATCGTGCCGACGCAAAGAGGAGCGGTATTCGACCGCATGCCGTTGGCCTGCCCGCACCTACAAAACCCGGCGATTTTTGCCGGCATCTCCGAATTGCCGGGTCTGAATACCGATTGGCGCGAAAACACGCGCGTTGCGATGCGCGCCTGCAAAGAGCGTTACAATATTCACGGCCACGATCTCGCGACCTACTCAACCGACAACATTGCCGATGATATGGCCGCGTTGGTATCGGTCTTGGGATACGACCGTGCGCTGCTGTTCGCGGTCTCCTACGGCACGCGGATTGGTCTGACCTTAATGCGCCGTCATCCGGCGACCGTGGCGGCCGCCGTACTCGACTCTCTCAGCCCGCCCGAGGCTTTGCCGGATATCGATTATCATCGACAACTCGTGCGCTCGCTCGACAACTTAGTCGCCTATTGCGACCAGCATTATGAGTGCGGTGAAGTTTATCCAGCGCTCGATAAGGCCTTTGACGCTGTTCTATTGCGACTTCAGGCGGACCCGCTGGAAGTTCAGGTGTCGCAAAATGGCGGCGGTGGCATTGGATATTGGCGCGTCGACGGCAAGGCGTTCCTCGACGTCGTATTTTCGTCGTTCTACTGGAAATCCGTAATCGCCGATTTGCCGCGCGTCATTTATCGCGCAAGTACGGGCGATTTCGACGATCTCGAAACGCTGGTGGTCGACTATATTGGCGAGCAAACCGAACCGTTTGCCGACGGTATGTTCCTGGCTGTCGAATGTCGCGAGGTCTATCCAGGCCAAATCACACGGGCTGAAGAGGCCGCGGCGCAGAGCGGCGCGGACCGCGATAGCTTGATGCGGGCGTGGGCGTCAGATGGGTGGCTTGCGCAGACGTGTCCGGCGATGGGCGTCCCGTTTGCGCCGCAAGACTACTATGATCCGGTGGTCAGCGACATTCCCACCCTTCTCTTGGCCGGATTGTATGACCCGGTGACGCCGCCGGATTTTGCGGAGCGCGCCGCGGCCAGTCTATCGCAGTCTTACTTGTACAAGTTCGGCGATGCCTCGCATTCCGTGCTCGAATTCGATGCCTGCGCAACGCAGATCATCGATGAGTTCATGGACAATCCCGGACAAAGGCCGGAGGCGTTCTGTTTCGACGACACGGCTCAGATCGAATTCAATCTGAACTGAGCCGCCAGACTGCCTTACTCCGCCGCGCGGGACGGTTCCTGGATATCGTTGGCACCGCGGGCCGCGAGCGCGTCGGTGAGTGCCCCGCCACTGGCGTCGGACAACGCCGCCTTGCAAGCAAGACGCAGCGTCTCGGCATCTTCGGATGCGATTGTTCCTCGGGCCAAAGCCGGCTCGATTATGTCGGTGCGTATGCGTTCATAATTGCCAAGGCCACGATCAAAGGTTTCGCCATAGCCTTTGATCAGCCGCGCCGACTCGACGACGGCCAGTGCGAACGCCGTGTCGAGCGGCTGGGCCGACGCGATCATCGAAAGCCATTGGTATATCCGTCGCTTGTCCTCGCCGAAGCGATAGCCAATGCGTCGAAACGGGCGCAGCCACGAAAGCAGTTTCAACACAAAGAAGCCGCTAATGCTGGCGCTGTTGACGCGCAGTCCGACGTGCAGTCGATCAATCAATCCACGGCGCGTTGCCCATCGAAGCAACGGTCGGGCAAGCGGTCCGGGCAGCAAGGCGCAGGCTTCGCGAAGTCCCGGTTTGAGATACTCGATCACTTTGACCGGCTCGTTCGGCGCGGCGCCGATTTCCGCACGGATGCGCGCCATGCGTTCCGGTCGAACTTTCAGTTGGGCAACCCGGATCACGTCCTCATAGGTCATTTGGAGCGCTAGATGCCGGGCCGTCTCCCGCGTCACGCGGCGATCGGGTGTTTGATCCGCGGCAAATATTGGGTCGAGACGGTCCAGGTAGAGACGCGCATAGGCGGCGTCTTGATAGTTGATAAGCCGCTGAACGCCTTCGACCACAATCTCGCTGACCTGCGCCGGTTCGAACGCGCGAGCACGCGCCAAGAGCTTCTCCCGGCGTGTCGGCGGCGCGCGCCGGACATCTCTTTCGGGGGCGACGCGAATGCCGTCCGCCGCCAACGCGCGACCTGCATCAAAGCCGGCCAGGTTGGTGTCGACCGCTTTGCCTTCGCTTTCAATCGCATCGCGGAAGGCCTGTTCGGGCACGGGGACGGCGCCGGAGCCAGCGATCGCGCCAAGCATGACCGCGCTGATCGCCGCGCCGCTTTGACGGGCCGCGGCTTCCAAATCGACCAAAATCGGACGGCGCGCGAGTTCTGTCGCCGCGGCTTCGATCCGGTTGGCGTCGAAACGGCCATCCGCCATGGCGGTCTTTTCAT
>JANQOH010000261.1 GCA_028289725.1 Alphaproteobacteria bacterium | reverse complement strand
ACCAAACGGTGTGTGGCCTCGCTCAGCAATACGCGATCAGGCTCCGCCAAACCTTGCAGGCGCGCCGCGAGATTGGGCGTTTCGCCGACCGCCGTGTTGGGCACCGACGCGTCGCCTGCGCCAGTGTCGCCGACGACCACCGGTCCGGTGGAAATGCCAACGCGGATTTGGAGCGGGTTGGGCGCGGCCACGCCTTTCACCGCCGCGACGATGGCGAGACCGGCGCGCACGGCGCGCTCGGCATCGTCCTCATGTGCGCGCGGCCAGCCGAAATAGACCATCAGACCGTCGCCGAGATACTGCGCGACATGCCCGTCAAATCGTCTGACCACCGCGCCGGCCTCTTTTTGAAAGGCTTGCATGAGCGCGCGAAGATCCTCCGGATCGAGCGTTTCCGACATGGCGGTTGAGCCCACCAGGTCGCAAAACATCACCGTGATCTGCCGCCGCTCCGCCTCCGCGCGCACCGGCGCCGCGCGCGATGGCGGCGGGTCCGGCGGCGCCGGCGTCTCCGACGAGGCTTCAACAATCCGCGCGGCGGCTTTCAGGAGGCGTTTCCGATGGCCCATAACCGTGATGCCGAGCTTCTCGAGATCGGCCTCGGTCAGATCCGGCAGCAGCGCCGGATCGATATCGTTTGTCTCAAACGCCTCGGCATATTGGCCGAGATTGTGCGCGTCCAGCCAAGTCCGAATGTCGCTCATCAACCCTCCCGCGCCCAGTTTACATGCGGCGTCCGGCGGGTACAGCCCGGTGACGACCGACCGTTGCGGCGGCCCAGCGCGCAGCCCCCGAAACGGTCACAGTCGGGCGACAAACAGTTTCGGATGTGCCTTTGCCCACGGACCCGTCGTGAGGCACCGCCTATTTCGGCGCGTTGATGGGTCGATCCGCCGTCCAGTCGTAGGTGCCCAAATCGCGCTCCCGCACCGCCTCTTTCCAGGTCTTCTGCTCGGCGCGTTTCTTGAAATTCAAGCCTTCGGGCGAATGGCGAGTGATGCCGTCAAACACAGTCGCGATCATCTGCGTATTGTGCAGGCCCATGGCCTCGATCGCTTGATTGATCATCAACTTCTGCATCATCAGTTGGTTAGTTGGCACACTACATAAACGGTCGGCCAACGCCTCGACTTCGTCATCCAACTGATCCTCCGGGACGGCCTTGTGTATCAAGCCGATGCGTTCCGCTTCGAGGCCATCGATCTTGTCGCCCGTGAACAGCATCCGTTTCGCGCCTTCGGCGCCCAAGCGATAGACCCACATGGCCGTGGTCGGGCAGCCCCAGACGCGCGCCGGCATATACCCGATCTCCGCATTCTCCCCCATAATCACCAAATCTGAACACAATGCGATATCCGAGCCGCCGGCCACCGCGTATCCATGAACTTTGCATATAACCGGCCGGTAGCTGCGCCAAAGCGACATAAAGAGATCGGTGTTCCGGCTCATGAAGGCATAGTCCTTCATGGGGTCCCAGGGCATTTCTTGCGTGACGTTATTTCCGCCGGCGGATTCCGCATACGCCGTCAGGTCATAGCCGGCGCAAAAAGCGCGGCCGGCGCCACTCAAGACAATGACATGGACACCCTCGTCCGCATTCGCCTGCGCGACGCAATCCGCCAAATCGTGTGGCAGCCGGTCGTCGATGGCGTTGAGAACCTCCGGCCGATTCAGAGTAATCCGACCGATCCGGTCGCGTTTTTCATAGGTAACAGTTGTCATGGCAGCCCTCCCTAAAGCGCAATACCGACCTATAGGATCCTTGCATCCGCAGATCAATTGATATTCTGTACCGCGGGTCTTCGGGCGCCGCCGCGCACCGAACGAGGACAGGCAAGTCGATACACGCGAGGGCATCATGACCGTCACCATCGAGAAACAAGACCATGTTTGGACGGTCGTGCATAACCGGCCCGAAGCCCGCAACGCCGTCTCACCGGAAAGCGCGGACCGCCTCAGCGACGCGTTCGAGGAATTTGAAGCGGACGATACGGCGCGCGTCGCCGTGTTTTTTGGCGACAGCGGGGCGTTTTGCGCCGGATGGGACCTCAAGCACGCCGCATCGCTGACCGCCGAGGATTTCGAAGAAGGGCTTCTGGAAGAACGCGGATTTCCGGTCGGCGCCGGCCCGGTGCCGCGCGCTTTCATGGGTCCGACACGCATGGAATTCAACAAGCCGGTGATTGCCGCGATCAACGGCCCTGCGGTCGCCGGCGGCATGGAACTGGCGCTGATGTGTGACATGCGTGTGATGGGCGAAAACGCTTATATGGGCGTCTACTGCCGCCGCTGGGGCGTGCCATTGATCGACGGCGGCACGGCACGTTTGCCGCGCCTCGTGGGTCAGGGCCGCGCCTTGGACCTTGTGCTCACCGGTCGCAAAGTAACGGCGCAGGAATGCGAGCGGATTGGCCTGTGCGAACGCGTGGTGCCCGACGACGAGGTGCGCGCGACAGCCGAGCAAATCGCACACGAGATTTCGCGTTTTCCGCAATCGACCATGTTGGCCGACCGCCGCTCGGTCATCGACGGTTACGGCCTATCGCTGCGCGACGCGATGAAACAGGAATGGGCCAACGCCATCGACACTTTGCGCAAAGAAGGTGTCGCCGGCGCCGGCCGGTTCAGTCGCGGCGCCGGGCGGCACGGCGACTTCAAAAATATCTAGGCCGTGGACGCGCTTTATTCCGCGGCTTCGCGGCGTGGCAGCACCCAATCGGGGCGCGGAAAATGGCACGTGTAGCCGTGGGGATAGCGCCGCAAATAGTCTTGATGTTCGGGTTCGGCTTCCCAGAACGCGCCTTCGGGTTCCACTTCGGTAACCACCTTGCCCGGCCATAAGCCGCTCGCCTCGACATCGGCGATGGTCTCGCGCGCAACTTGCTCCTGCGTCGCGTCGGCAAAGTAGATCGCCGAGCGGTACGACAAACCAACATCATTGCCTTGGCGGTTGGGCGTTGTCGGATCGTGGATCTGAAAGAAGAACTCCAAGATTTGACGGTACGAAATCTTGTCGGGATCGAAGACGATCTCGATCGCCTCGGCGTGCGTGCCGTGGTTGCGATAGGTCGCGTTCTCGACATCACCGCCGGAATAGCCGACCCGCGTCTTGGTCACGCCAGGCAGTTTGCGAATCAAATCCTGCATGCCCCAGAAGCAGCCACCGGCCAAAATCGCGCGTTCTTCCGCCATCGCTTTTCTCCTTACGGAACCTATTCCAATATTCTATCGTGATCTCGTCGAGACGTCACTTCAGTACAGGGCCTATTGGCCCCATATCGACCCTCTTGCGAGCACATTCAAGGCGATCACGACAACCTCGATTGAATCCTGCCCGCCAGACTCGCTACGCTTACAGCAAACGTTGCGTGACAAAGATCGATTGCCGTGATTTGGGACCGTTTTGACGACGCACATGACGGTTTGCTCGATGATATCGCTGACGAAGAGCAGAAGATCAAGCAATTGGAAGCCAAGTTGAAGGCAAGGGGTATCGCCTTCGATCTGTTCGCAAAGCCGGAATCAAGGAATGAGCCAGGCCCGCAAGGCTGGTACGAAGATACGCTGCGTCAAAAATTTTCTCTCATAGCTCACAGAAAATACTTACAGGGCCTGTTGGCTGACAATACTGATTAGCTCGATAACGATTAAGAGAGCACGGAGACTTGTCCTCAGAGAGGATCTGCATTCGCGGACGTCGACAGCCGGCTCGTATCATAAGTCGGCGCGGTGACAAGCACGCTTGATGGGCGATGAACTACAAATCAGGTTCATAGTACTAGATCAATGTACGATAGAATATCGTATTGATCACTATAAGTAATGGGGTCAGTAGTGAAATATAATCGCGATTTACGTGATTTATATTAATATTACTTCTCGCTATTTTGTACCAGCTCATCAACCCAAGATCTGTTGACGGGTGACGTGGCCAACGGAGACACGCGACGTCCTGAAATCATCCCATGATTTGCACTGGCTTTCCTGGAATGCGTTCAGAGCTTCTCTCGTCCCTTAGGCTGCTATCTTCCTTCCTCGGATCTCGAATGAGTCCACTCCCCCGCTTCACGCGGGGGTCTTTTTTTGCGCCGTATCGCGCAGCGCTTTCGCTGTCTCTCGGTTCTCTCCTTTTGCTTTTGGCCATCCTGCCTGCTCATGCTGACGCGAACCGATTTTTCTCAGATGCATTAACGCGCCACGCGCCGTTTCTTCTTTGGGTGTATGACCTCAAAGGTACGAAAGCGCAGGACCGTGGAACCGCAGGACTAGTGAATGCGCCACCCCGGGCCGGCGGGCGTCAAAGAGTCGACCGAATTGTGTTGGTCGTGCGCTTTGGGCCAAACCTCTCAAATGGCTCAAAACTGCGCATCGGTTGGTTTTCTTCGGTAGAAACCTGCCGCACCGCGGCAGAAGACATCCTGCCGAAGGTAAGACGCGAAATTGGCAATTGGCGAAATATGGTGTTCAATTGCCAAAAGCTCGAAAGAGCTGGGGGGGGAAACATTCAACACAAAAGCTTGTGGCTGCCATTGGTATAGGCGGGCCATTCTTGACATGACGACCGACGTATTACAGGCGGATCATTTGATACGCCGGCTAGCGTACTCCCAAAAGATCGCGAGAATAGGCAATTGGGAGCGAAATATACGCAGCGGCAATGTCTGGTGGTCGGATACGGCTCGCGAGATCTTTGGCTTCGGTGCCTCGCGCGGCCCGTTTACGTTGCGCTTTGTGCTGCAACGACTTCATCCAGACGACCGTGAACGCGTGAAGAATCACATCGAGCACGCAATCCGGACTCGCACTGATATCCAATATGAGACACGCGTGCTGAAGCCCGGCGGTTATGTCTCCTGGGTGTCCGTGATTGGCGAGGTCGTCACGGACGATTTTGACACGCCTATCAAGACACAAGGTGTCGTCCGCGACATCACAGTGCAAAAAGCCTACACCGACGCAATGATTCAATATCAGGATCGCTTGCGTGCCTTGGCGCAATCCCTGTCGCAGTTGGAAGACGCTAATCGACGTGAGTTCTCGATATTCCTCCACGACGAAATTGGCTCGCGGTTGGTCGGCGCACGCATGATGCTTAATGCTGTCATTCAAGATACCAAGGCACATGAAACGGAACATGACCTGGTCAAAATCAAACGAGGGATCGACGAGGTTTTGGCCTTGACCGAAGAAAAGACTTTCGCGTTTTCGTCACCGATGTTTGAGAATGATGATTGGACCTTGAGTAGCGCTATCGAGAAGCTTGCGCGCATGTCTCTTCCAAATCACAAGTTGAAAGTTAGCGTCGCAAACAGCTGTCGCGGCGAGAGAATCTCAAAAGACGTTTGCTTCGAGCTCTATCGCAGCACGCGGGAGGTATTCGAAAACATAAAGAAGCACGCGAAATGTACGGTCGTGTCGGTCCGATGCCATTCGGATCAGCAGAACATTTATCTTGAAGTGGGGGACAATGGCGTGGGGTTTGAGTTGGGCAATGTGTTCGGTAGCCATTTCGAAGTGGGGTTCGGACTTTTCAGTATTTCGGAAGGGATGCGCAACATATCCGGTGACATGATCGTCGAATCCGATGTCGGACACGGAGCATCTGTGAAACTTGTCGCACCAATCGCCGAACAGGGTGGGTGCCGGGTGCTCTAAAAATGCGGACAAAAGTCATCGTCGTAGACGATCATGCCATTGTTTTCGATGGCATACGAATGATCATGAGAGGCAACGAAGACATTGTCATTGACGATATCGCGACAAGCGCGACTGCAGCTTTTGACCTCTTGGAATCGAAACACCCGGATATTGTTATTGTAGACGTGAGTCTTGGCGGAGAAAATGGGGTGCAGTTTATGAAGGATATGCACCAAAGGTGGCCCGACATAGGCATCCTCGTCTTCTCCATGCACAGCGACGCGAACGTCATCGCAAGCGCGTTAGGCGCGGGCGCACTTGGCTATATTCACAAATCCGCCGCTAAGGAGGAGATCGTCGAGGGCATCACCGAAGTGGCCAACAACCGCACATATTTATGCAAGAAGACGCGCGAAATCGTCGTCCGCGACTACGCCGGAAAATCCATGATCGACGACACATTCGCTCAACCGCATCTCACGGATCGGGAGCTCGAGGTCACTCGCTATCTGGCGTTGGGCCTTACCACCAAGCAAGTCGCCGAGAAGCTCAAGATAAGCAAGAACACCGTCGATACCCATCGCGCGAACATCATGGAGAAACTTGAGACCCGATCGCTTGCCGACGTTACGCGGTTTGCGATTCGCCAGGGCATCGTGGAGGAGCACGAAATCTAGGCTGGTCCGCCCAGGTCACTTGGGCGGCGAAACGGGCCCGCGCCATGCATGGGAGAATTCGGGCGTCACGTCCGAGCGGCGCGCCAAGCCGGCGGCGTGAAACTTGCCGCGGATCAGTGCCAGGTGCTCGCGGCCGAATAGACCCACCGTGCGATCCAGCGTATCGTCGTGGAAAACATAGTGCGGCACGCCCGCGATGCCGGTCTCCTCGGCGCGATCGTGACAGGCTGCGAGGGCCTTATCGCCAGCGCCGTCGGGCGCCAAATAGTCTTCGAACCCCTCCGTCGCGCCGCCGACGGCGATGAGACTCTCGCGCAAGCATGCGGCCGACGCCACGTCATAGTCGCGCCAGCCGCCGCCCCAACCATGCAGATAGACGTGCATCACGAACGGCACCTCGAGCGCCTGCCGTTTGGCGAAAAGGAAAGCCTTGTTGGCGAGCGTGGTTTCCAGCAGCTTGCGCGGCGACCGCAGCGGCAAGCGTTGAAGCGCGGCATATTGGCGCCCGGCCGCGTAATACATACGCGCCTTGCGGTCGCCAGCCGCGTCCGGCGGCCGACGTATCATGTCGCCCCCTTCGCTTGTCGTCACCCCGAGCGCGCGGTAGCT
>JANQOH010000155.1 GCA_028289725.1 Alphaproteobacteria bacterium | reverse complement strand
TGGCGCGTGCGCTGCAAGGAAAAGACCGACGGCGTCATCGACTGTCCGTGCGATCTCAGCGTCATCCGGCGGTCCCCGCAGGCCCAGTAGTTGCGGCATGTGGATCGGCCCGCGCATCATTTCCAGCAATCGTGTCGCGGACGCCTTGGGGTCGGACACCAACAACTCGCCTGCGGCATCGAGACTCTCGAGGTATCGCCCGAGTTCCTCGATCACCCGGCCCGGGCCCATTCTGAAGAACACCTTGCCTAGTTCGGGAAACCGCGCGCTTTCTCCGGTCACGACACGGTGCAACGCCACGGCCTCTGGCCGCGTTATCAATTTCACGAGCCGGCGCCCCGCTTGTCCCAATACATCCGCGGGCGTCCCCCGCCAATCGTCGCCCATCGGGCAGCCACCGGCGAGCCGTGAGCAGAGCGCGTTCATAACGCCTTCAAACAGGGCTTCCTTGCTTTCGAAGTGTCCATAGACCGTGCGTTTGGAGACCTCGGCCGCCGCGGCAATTTGATCCATGCTCGTCGCGCCAAAACCGGACTCAAGAAACAATTTGCAGGCCGCCTCGACAATCGCGGCGCGCTTCGGATTGTCTGATTCAAGCAAATCGGCCGCGTCGAGCGCCGGCCGAGCGCCTGACTTGACCGCCTCCGACATCGAGAATCCCTTTTGCTTGCTTGGCATGACCACCCGCTGAGTGTGAACTAGTTCACAGTAAACTCATGAGTTTACAACTAGGCCAGTAAACTGAATAGTGTACCCCGATTCAAAAGCTAGGGATTCGTCAGATCCGACGCAAGGAGGTTGCGATGGCCGGTGTGGGGCAAGCACGTGATCGTGAAGACGGGCGCAAGCGGTTATTCGGTGACGAGACGGTCGTGGCTTTTGCCGAGTGGCTTGTCCGCTGGCGCTGGGCGGTCATTGCCGGGTCCCTAATCGTCGCTTTGCTCTTCGCGTCGGGCGGACGACACATCGGATTCTCGACCGACTATCGCGTCTTCTTCAGCGACGAGAACCCCCAACTCACCGCTTTCGACGAACTTCAGAACGTGTACACCAAAGATGACAACATCTTGATTGTCATCAAACCATTAGAAGGCGAAATATTCACGCCGGCCGCGCTTTCAGTCGTCCGAGAGATGACCGAAGCGTCATGGCAAACGCCTTATTCGACGCGTGTCGACTCGCTGACAAACTTCCAGCATAGCTACGCGATCGGCGACGAGCTGATTGTCGAGGACTTGGTCGCGGACGACAATCCGCTCGATCCGCCCGCAATCGCGAAGATCCGGGATGTCGCCCTAACCGAGCCGCTCCTGGCGCAACGGACCGTCAGCAAAGACGCCAAGACCACGGCGATCAGTATCACGCTGACTTTGCCGCAAAAGGACATGGAAGAAGTTCCGGACGCTATGAAGCACGTCCGGGAGCTTGTCGCGGGCTACGCGGCCGCACACCCCGAGCTGCAATTCGCCATCACCGGCAATACGGCCTTGAGCAACGCCTTCAGCGAAATGAGCCTGTCGGACATGCAGACGCTGGTGCCCTTTATGTACGGCGCTCTGATCTTGGCGATGATCCTGTTCTTGCGGTCAGCTACCGGAACGTTTGCGACCGTCATTGTGATCGGCTTTTCCGCCGCGACCGCCATGGGCATTGCCGGTTGGTCCGGCGTTTTGCTCACCCCACCGTCCGCCATGGCCCCGACGATCATCATGACATTGGCGGTCGCCGATTCCATTCACGTGCTCTCGACGATGATCAAAGAAATGCGGCGCGGCGCGTCAAAGCGTGACGCAATCATTGAGTCACTGCGGATCAATTTCGACCCAATCTTTTTGACCAGTCTGACCACCGTCATCGGCTTCTTGAGCCTGAACTTCTCGGATGCGCCACCGTTTCATGACCTCGGAAACATAACCGCCGTCGGCGTCACGGCCGCGTGGTTGTATTCGATCATATTGCTGCCGGCGCTGATGGCCGTGCTTCCGGTTCGGATCCGTGCACGGCAAGACGGAAAGCTGCCGTTCCTGGAACGAGCGATGACTAATCTCGCTAACTTTGTGGTCGCTCAGCGGCGTGTTCTGTTTGTCGGCGGCATGGGCGTGGTCATCGTGCTCGGTCTTCTGATTCCGCGCATCGAACTCAATGATCAGTTCGTCAATTATTTTGATACGGGCGTTCAGTTCCGCGCCGACACCGACTTCGCGATGGAAAACTTGTCCGGCATTTATCAATTCCATTATTCGCTGCCATCCGGGTCGAGCGGGGGGATCAGCAATCCCGACTATCTGGCTCATTTGGATGCGTTCTCGGCCTGGTACCGGGATCAGCCCGGCGTCGTGCACGTCGCGACCATGAGTGACATTTTCCGGCGCTTGAACAAGAACATGCACGCGGACGATCCGGACGCTTATGTGCTGCCGACGGACCGTGATTTGGCGGCGCAGTACCTGCTTCTGTTCGAGCTGTCACTGCCCTATGGCCTCGATCTCAATAACCAGATCAATGTCGACAAGTCCGCGACCCGCGTCATTGTAACGCTTGAAAACTCCAGCACCCAGCAATTGCGCCAGACGGCGCGCGACGCACGCGATTGGTTGGCGGCGAACTTCCCGACCGCATCGGAGGCGGAAGCGACCGGTCCGGTCGTCATGTTCGCTTACATCTCGCAGCGGAACATCAACTCTATGCTGCTGGGAACCGGACTGGCGATCCTGCTCATCTCAGGCGCACTGATCATCGCGCTTCGCGACCTCAAGCACGGCATCATCAGCCTAATTCCGAACACCATGCCGGCGATCATCGCGTTCGGAATCTGGTCCATCCTGGTTGGTGAAATAGGCGTCGCCGCGTCGGTCATCTGCGCGGCGAGCCTCGGCATTATCGTCGACGACACGGTGCATTTCTTGAGCAAATATCTGCGCGCCAGGCGCGAGAAAAACCTCTCGGCCGAAGACGCGGTGCGCTATGCGTTCGAAACCGTCGGCATGGCTCTCACGATCACGTCCGCTGCTCTCATTGCCGGGTTTGCCGTCCTGTCCATGTCCGATTTTCTGGTCAACGAGGTGATGGGCGTAATGATGGCTCTCACCATATTCTGCGCGTTGGTCGCCGATTTTCTAATTTTGCCGCCATTGTTGATCGCACTCGACAAACCCGCGGCGCCAAAGGGAGCCAAAGCGACCGAACCGGCGACCGCGCGCGCGGCGCCAGCCGCCGAGTGAAGCTGCCAACTCCAGCGTTAGCGCCAGCACTCAAGTAATACTGTAAATCGTGCGGAACTCTCGGCAATGTCCGCTATGCTCTGCGTCGCGGCGTCACCGCCGGTCGCGGCAGGAACGTTGTTCGCCTGCAGAAACGCCCGAATTTGTTGCAGACGCACGGCAAAATTGATCGCTTGGGGGATATCGCCGATCCGACGCGCTGTTTGCCAGGCGTTGATTTTCGAAACGACAACGCCGACCACGCGCCCTTGACGGTCTAAGAGGGGCGCGCCGCTGTTGCCGGGCTGGACCGGCGCCGTGTGTTGCACGACCCGCCGGTCATTTCCCGGTCCGGCCAGCCCGCTGATGATTCCCGCTGTGACGTTCGCGCCGTAAGCCAGAACGCCTTGAAGCGGATAGCCGAACACGACGACTTCCGTTCCCAATCGTGGCATCGCACCGGAACGAAATCGCGCATAGTC
>JANQOH010000093.1 GCA_028289725.1 Alphaproteobacteria bacterium | reverse complement strand
CGTAATCCCCAACCTTATTCTGATGGGCCCATTCGCCCATGTCGGCATCGCTCTCGCCAGCGCAATATCGTCATGGCTCAATGTGGTTCTGCTTGCGATTGGCTTGGCGCGGCGCGGTCATTTGCGGCCGGACGACCGCCTGCGCAAACGGGTGCCGCGCATGATCGGCGCGGCGGCGGTCATGGCGGCTGCATTGTGGGGTGCCGCGCATTGGCTGGGTCCTTGGCTATCGGCCGACCTCGGCCTGAAAGTCCTGGCCCTGGGAAGCTTGATCATTTTGGGGGTGGCGCTTTTTGGCGTCGCCGCGCAGATCACCGGTGCGGGACGCTTGCGCGACATCACGGGTGCTCTTCGTCGATAGCACGCGACCGGCGCCAAGAAGCCAATCTTGACCTGGTTGAGGTGAGCCGATACATCCGCGCGTCAATTGCCGGCGCGCTGGGCTGCCGGTGCGCGTAGTTTGGGAGCGTCGGCATGGGCCGAATTTTTTCGGGCGTACAGCCCACCGGCAATCTGCATCTCGGCAACTATCTTGGCGCGATCCGCAACTGGGCACGCCTGCAGAAAGACTATGACTGCCTGTATTGTGTGGTCGACCTCCATGCGATCACGGTGCCGCAAGATCCCAAGGAGTTGACAGCCAATACGCGCGAAGTCACCGCCGGTCTTATCGCCGCCGGGATCGATCCGAAAGACAACATCATCTTCAACCAGAGCCAGGTCTCCGGACACGCCGAACTGGCTTGGATCTTCAACTGCGTGGCCCGGCTCGGCTGGTTGAACCGTATGACGCAGTTCAAGGAGAAGGCCGGCAAACATCGGGAAAACGCGACGGTCGGGCTCTACGCCTATCCCAACCTCATGGCCGCCGACATTCTGCTTTACAAGGCGACGCATGTGCCGGTCGGAGATGATCAAAAGCAGCATCTCGAGCTGTCGCGTGACATCGCGCAAGCCTTCAACAGCATGTTCGATGTCGAGCTGTTTCCGCAGCCTGAGCCCATCATTCTGGAGACCGCGGCGCGGGTGATGAGCCTGCGCGACGGCAGTAAGAAAATGAGCAAATCCGATCCGTCGGATTACTCGCGGATCAACATGGCCGATTCAGCCGACGACATCGCCCAAAAGATCCGCAAAGCGCGCACCGACCCGGAGCCCTTGCCGGCGGACCCGAGCGGCTTGGAGACGCGTCCGGAAGCCGCCAACCTGATTGGGATCTATGCCGCTCTGAGCGACCAATCGGTCGATGCCGTCTGCGCTGAATTCGCCGACGCGTCATTCTCCGATTTCAAAGGCCGCTTGACCGACTTGGCGGTCGCCAACCTGGGCCCGATCGGCGACGAGATGAAGCGATTGGTGGGGGATCCGGCTGAAATCGACGCCGTGCTGCGCGACGGTGCGGAACGCGCACGCGCGCTCGCAGAGCCGATTTTGCGCGAAGCGCGGAATGCTATGGGGTTCGTCCAGGTTTAGCGCGTCGCTTGATGCGGCCGCGCGGACTGCCCACCTAAGGTCCACGTACTAGCAACGGAGGTGGCCTTGTTCGACGACGATGATGCGCTTCCGCGCCGCCAGCCGGAAGGCGAGGTCGATCAAGCCGCCGAAAACACGCCGGCCCCCCGCGACGAAACCGTGCCGGACGAACCGGCGGTCGACACCAAACCCCCGCAATCACGGCGCAAGCTAATCCGGCGCGCCGCCTTCGGACTGCTGATCCTGATCCTAATCTACTATCCGCTCGGCATGATGCTGCAGCATCAGATCAACGATGATGTCACCTTCACCTTCGATCAGGATGCGCATTTGCCGGGGGCGAGCGAGTCTGTGGCGATGGCGGCGGCGCTCATGGAACGCGAGGTGGATGATGCTGGTTGGGTGCCGAACAACCCCTTCTTTTATCCAAGCGCCGCGCTCGACAACATGCCTAACTTCCAGGAAGGGCTGCGCGCCGCGGTATTCCGCTTTGCGATCGAGTTAACCGATCAGATTGGTCGCACGCGCGGGTCCGGCCAATCCGATCCGGATCTCGATATCGCGTCGGGTGAGCTCAAGTTTCCCGGGACGGTCTGGATTTGGGATCCGGGCGTTTCCTGGTTGCCGCAATCGACGTCCGAGCAGCGGTACCGGCGCGCGGTCGAACATCTTCGGAAATACAACGATCGGCTAGCGGCCGGAGACGCGGTCTTTGACAAACGGGCCGACAACCTTCTCGCGACGCTCGATCGTTTTGCCGCGGACTTGGGGTCTGCGTCCGCCGAGATCGCGCAACATGTTCACGAAGAAACTGGGCTCATCGATCTGGCGGCCGACGACCTGTTTTACAACGTCAAGGGCCGGCTTTACGGCTATCACATGATGCTGACCGCGCTGGAGGCGGATTTCGCCGACGTCATCACCGAGAAGCAGCTCGATGCGGTTTGGCCGCAAATGCTCGAATCGATGCGTTTGGCGGCGACGCTTCAGCCGTGGGTCGTGGTCAATGGCGCGCCCGACAGTCAGGTGTTGCCCAGCCACCTGGTGGCGCAAGGATTTTACCTTCTGAGGGGCCGCACGCAGCTCCGTGAAATCACAAATATTTTGCTGAAATAACACACTCCGTTGCGCGATTGCCGAAATCGTGCATTGCCGGCAAGAAACAGCTTGATCGCTGGTTTCGGCAGCGCAATAACCCGATAACCCTTTCTAATCCGGGTCTTGCGCGCCCTCTGGCATGGATATTTACCTGCCGATCGCTGAAATGTCGGTCAACGTGCTGTTGTTGCTCGGCATGGGCGCGGCCGTCGGCTTCCTCTTGGGCTTGTTTGGCGTTGGCGGCGGCTTCTTGATGACGCCGCTGCTGATCTTTATCGGCGTCCCGCCTCCGGTTGCCGTCGGCAGCGAGGCCAACCAAATCGCCGCCGCTTCTGTTTCCGGCCTAATCGCGCATTGGCGGCGCGGCAATGTCGATTTCAAGATGGGGACCGTGCTCCTGGCTGGCGGTGCGGTCGGATCGCTGATCGGCGTGCTGTTGTTCCGCGAGTTGCGTGAAGTGGGCCAAATCGACGCCACGATTTCGATTGCCTACGTGACGTTCCTTGGAATCGTGGGCGCTTTGATGGCGGTTGAAAGCGCCAACACCATTTTGCGCCGGCGGCGCGGCGCGGCAACCTCCACTAGGCGGCAGCATTACTGGGTGCACCGCTTGCCGTTCAAAATGCGGTTCCGGCGGTCGAAGCTTTATATCAGCGCCATCGCGCCGGCCGGGATAGGGCTATTCGTGGGCATCCTGGCGGCCATTATGGGTGTCGGCGGCGGTTTCATCATGGTGCCGGCCATGATCTATATCCTCGGCATGCCGACGTCGGTCGTTATCGGCACGTCGCTTTTCCAGATCATGTTTGTCACCAGCATTGTCACGGTGCTGCACGCGGTCACCAACAATACCGTCGATATGGTGTTGGCCTTGATCTTGTTGGCCGGTGCGGTTGTCGGTGCGCAGTTTGGCAGTCGCGTCGGAACCGCTCTTCGCGGCGAACAACTGCGCGGTTTGCTGGCACTCTTGGTGCTGGCGGTTTGTGCCAAATTATTTGTCGATTTGGTTGTCGAGCCGGACGATCTCTATTCCGTGGCGCCGGCATTTCAATGAGCCTGGTTAGCACAAGATCGCGGCGCCACTTGGTCCTGATGGTTGCCCTGACACTGGTGGTCGGAAACGCCGTCGGTGCGCGTGCGGACTATCTGATTGCTGATCTGAGCGACCATCGCATCGAAATCACGTCGGGCTTCACCGGCGCGGAGGTGCTGTTATTTGGCACGCGCGAAGGTGATGGCGACATTGTTGTTGTGCTAAGGGGCCCCCCCGAACCATTGGTCGTACGGCGGAAATCGCGCACATTCGGGTTGTGGCTGAACCGTGACAGCATGGTGTTTACCGACGCCCCCGGTTACTACGCGGTTGCGGCCAACCGACCGTTGGCGGAGATTGCGGCACCGGGCTTGTTGGAAGACCTTGCGATCGGGTTTGAGAACCTGCCGCTTGAGTTGTACGACAGCGACAATCAGGCAGAGCTTGCTACATTTCGCACGGCCCTCTTGCGCAATATGGGCAAGGTCGGTTTGTACAGTGGTGCCATCGCGCAGATACGTTTTGTCGGCAGTCAGCTATTTCGGACGACCTTCGAGCTTCCGGCCAATGTTCCCACAGGCTTGTACCATGCCGACATTTTCTTGATTGATAATGGTGCCCTGGTAAGTCGCCGAACCACCGCGCTCCAAATTCGCAAATCAGGTTTCGAAGCGGCTTTGTCTTCCTTCGCACAGTACCAACCGCTGCTTTATGGGCTTGTTGCGGTGGTGGTCGCGCTGGTGGCAGGATGGACGGCTGGAATGGTGTTCCGCAAAGGGTAATCGATGAGCGACAGCGCCGAACACATTGCCGGCCGAGTGAAGTTTCTGGTCTGCGTTGATGACAGTAAGGATTGTCGGATTGCCATGCGCTTTGCGTGCCTGCGCGCGCGCAACTCCAACGGCTTCGTCGCCTTGTTGTTTGTTATCGAGCCCGGCGATTTTCAGCACTGGGTCGCTGTCGAAAAGTTGATGGAGGAAGAACGCCGCGAGGAAGCTGAGCGGATATTGCAGGAGCTCGCCGCCGAGGTTCAGGATTTTGTCGGTATTCGGCCGATTTTGATCGTACGCGAGGGTCGGCGCACGGACGAGGTCCTGAAGCTGATCGAGGAGGATCCGTCGATCAACATTTTGGTCCTTGGCGCCGCGCCGGAAGGCGAGGGATCGAACGAATTGGTGCGAAGTTTGAGCGGGGAATTGACCAAGCGTCTAAGGATCCCGCTGTCCATCGTTCCAGGCAACCTCACTGACGAACAGCTCTTCAACATCACATACACGACGCCCTATAGGCCAAATTGCTTGACCCGATGCGATAAATAACCAAGTAATGCGGTAGGAATTAGACGACCCAGATTTAGAAGGTTTGCGCCATGTTTATCCAGACCGAGCCGACCCCGAACCCCGCGACCATGAAATTCCTGCCCGGTGAGCCTGTATTGCCGGACGGCACCGCGAATTTCTCCAATGCAGACGCGGTTCAGGGCCAATCGCCGCTGGCGGAGAACCTATTCCGCATTGATGGCGTGGCGGGCGTTTTTTTCGGGTCCGACTTTGTGACAGTGACCAAGGATGACGCCGCCGAGTGGCAAATTCTCAAGCCATCCATCCTCGGCGTGATCATGGAGCATTATGTGTCTGGCGCGCCGATCATGACCGGTGCGGCCACGACCAACGGTGCGGATATGTCCGGCGTGGCGGCCGAGGACGAAGAGGTCGTGGCGCAGATTGTGGAACTGCTCGATACACGCGTTCGCCCCGCCGTGGCGCAGGACGGCGGCGACATCATCTTCCACGGGTTTGAAAACGGCGTCGTGATGCTCGAAATGCATGGCGCCTGCGCAGGCTGCCCGAGTTCAACGGCGACGTTGAAGCACGGCATCGAAAACATGCTGCGTCATTACGTGCCGGAAGTCATGGAGGTCCGCGCGGTCATGTAAGGCCGCTGCGCGCGGCCCGATTCACGTCGATATTCGGACCAAACATGCGGAGATTCCGTGTCCACAACGCTCGATGATCGCGCGCTTGATCTGATATTTCGTGACGCGCGGACCCATAATGTTTGGCGTGATGCGCCGGTATCCGACGCCGACCTGCGCGCCATATTCGACCTCATGAAAATGGGACCGACGACCGCCAATTCCTGCCCGGCGCGGTTTCTCTTTGTGCGCGGCGAAGAGGCGAAGCAACGATTGGCGCCGCATCTCTCGGATGGCAACCGCGCCAAGACGATGAGTGCACCGGTCACGGCGATCATCGGCTACGATCTGGCGTTCTACGAACATCTCGACAGGCTGTTTCCGCACGACAATGCCCGGCCCTGGTTCGAGGGCAAGGACGAGCATATCCACGTGTCGGCGTTTCGGAATGGCAGCCTTCAGGGCGCCTATTTCATTATTGCCGCCCGCGCTCTCGGTTTCGATTGCGGCCCAATGTCGGGGTTCGACAATGACGGCGTCGACGAGGCGTTCTTTGCCGGCACCCAGGTAAAGTCCAATTTTTTGTGCAATATCGGTCACGGCGACGCGCGCGAGCTGTTCCCGCGCAATCCGCGGTTCGACTTTGAGGATGTTTGTCAGGTGCTTTAGGCCGCTGGCATCATGCGCGTCGCCGCCGCGCTGTCACTCAGCAATGGCAAGCGACGCGCGTTGAACAGCTGATAATGCCACCACTCGTTTCGGTAAAAGTCCCAACCGGCATCGGTCATGAGGCCAAGCAGTAACAACCGATGGCGCTGGGCGGCCGCGGAAACCCGCCGACTGCCGTGGTGCGAGGCGGGTGAGAAATGATCGAATGCGGTCCCCATCTCAAGCGGCCGACCCGCCTGATCGAGCAGGGTCAAATCGATGGCCGCGCCGCGCGAATGGGGTGATCCCCGGCGTGGGTCGGCCAGGAAATTTGGATCAGGGGTATGGTGCCACAAGGCCCATTGCGCTTCGGCGGGCCGAAAGGCATCAAAAATCCGGAGGCGATATCCGAATCCGGCGGCGATCTCGATGGCCCGGTCTAGACATTCGGCGGCTTCCGGGTGCAGGTAGCACGCTGGGCGCGCGTATATCGGCGCTCCGGTGAAATTGTCGGCGGTCGCGTAGGCAATTTGTAGATCGACGTCGAAATCGGGCGGCGAGATCGGGACGAGCAGCATGAATGAGACCTTCGTGAGACGATTATGAATCTATGCGTCCGCCGTCCTTGCGCCAGACTCGGCCGAGAATCGGTGCAACCCTGGTGAAAGTCCTGGGTTTAGATACCGCGTGCGGCGCCTGTTCCGCCGCCATTTGGTCGGATGATGCGATCGTAGCGCGCCGCTTCGAACAGCGCGCGCGTGGCCATGCCGAAGCCTTGATGCCGATGGTTCAAGCGGTCATGGACGACTCTGTAATCGACTATGATGCGCTCGACGCCATCGCGGTGACCCGCGGTCCCGGAACGTTTACCGGGCTTCGCATCGGTTTGGCGGCGGCGCGCGGCCTTGCCTTGGCGACCGGCCGCCCCCTGATTGGCCGAACGACGCTCGAGGTCATTGCGGCCGAAGCGGCCAAGGAGCATCCGGGCGTGCCGATTTTGGCGGCGATCGACGCGCGGCGCGGCCAGGTATACGCGCAGTCGTTTCGATCGGATTTGTCCTCGGACTCAGAGCCGCGCGCTCTAACGTTGGACGCCGCCGCAAATCTGGTCCCGAATGGCCGCGTCATCTATGCCGGCGATATGGCCCGCGAACTAAATACCGTGCGGCCGGCGCCGGGCGTCATCGCTTCCGGGTCGGGGCAACCCGACGCGGCGGTGTTGGCGCGACTCGTTGCGTCGCTTCCGTTGCCGCGATCGAGCGATCCCGTGTCGCCGCTCTACCTGCGCGCCCCTGATGCGATTTTGCCCGAGCAGGCAAGCAAACGCGCGGCCGATCCGTGACCCTCGCGCCGCCGCACTTGGAGCCGTTGGGCTTGGCCCACCTTGATATCTTGGCAACGCTTCATGCGCGGTGTTTTGAGAAGGGGTGGGATCAGACGGCGCTGAGGCCGTTGTTGGCGACCCCGGGCGTGTTCGGCCACCTGATTCTCGATGGGACGGAAACGGCGCCCGTCGGATTCGTTCTCGCGCGATCGCTCGCCGAGGCGTGCGAGATCCTAACCATCGGCGTCGTTCCGGAGCTGCGACAAAGCGGCCACGGCACACATTTGGTAAACAGCGTTCTGACCGAAGCCAAGCGGCGTGGCGCAACATCGGTCACGCTTGAAGTTGCCGACGACAATATGGCGGCCATCGCCCTCTACCACAGGGTTGGGTTTTCCGTCGTTGGCCGGCGACCCGGCTATTATCGCCGCGAGAAAGGCCGCGTGGATGCGCGCATTATGCGGCGCGACGCCGTGGTCAGCGGATGGCTCTCAAACGATGTTCACGATTAGACGATAAACTGAATTGGACCCGGATTCCGGTTCAAGGGACGCCACTGTGTGCCCCATCTCTTCGACCGAGCGGGGGACATTGACCAGCGGCTCGCCTTCGTTCAGGCGGACTTCGAGCACCTCTCCGGCGGACATCCGCTCGATCGCGAGCTTGGTACGCACGAAGGTCATTGGGCACACCAAATGGGTGATATCCAAAAACGCGTGCGTGGGGTCGGAAGCCCCGGAAGCATCGGAATTCAAACCGGTATCGGACATGTCGGGCAAAGTGGCGGGCGTCCCCGAAATGGTCAAGCCTCACGCCTCAGGTTGTTCGCAAGCCTGAGCTCAACTATACTATCCACTGCGTCGCGACCAACCTCGCATGCGCGAATTTTGGCTACAAGGCACATGAATCGAGAGCTTTCACGCGTTGAGCGAATGGCCCTGAATAAGGGCCTAAAAATGACCGAGCAACGGCGCGTTATCGCGCAGGTCTTGTCGGAATCGCAGGACCATCCTGACGCGAATGCTGTTTATCAACGCGCAACGAAAATCGACTCACGAATCAGCCTGGCCACTGTTTACCGAACGGTTCGATTGTTCGAAGAGGCGCAAGTCCTCGAACGTCATGATTTCGGCCATGGACGCGCGCGCTATGAGGAAGTCGCCGAAGAGCATCACGATCACTTGATCGATGTGCACAGCGGCAAAGTTGTGGAGTTTCAGAACGAGGAAATTGAGCGTCTTCAGCGAAAAGTCGCGGAAGAACTCGGTTACCGCCTGGTCGACCACCGGCTTGAGCTTTATGCCGTGCCGCTGAACGAAGAGGCCGATAGTTGATCGTGTTCTAGGGAACGCGGCGCCACAGCCAAAGCCAACCCATCATGACAACAACAGAAGCGTTCGACGATCCGTTCGGCGGTATACACGCCGGATCGCTTGAAGTTCGTTTGTCGCGCTCGGCGGACGAGATCGATGCGGCTCAGGCGCTCCGCTATCGCGTCTTCTACGAGGAAATGAGCGCGCGGCCGAGCGAGGAAATGCGTGCACGGCAGCGCGATTTCGATGAATTCGACGACAACTGGGACCACCTGTTGGTCATCGATAATGATCGCTCGCACCCATATGAATCTGTCGTTGGGACGTATCGACTGAACCGGCGCAGCGTCGCGATCGACAATGGCGGTTTTTATACCGCGAGCGAATACGACATCTCGGATCTGATGACGATCGACGGCGAGATCATGGAATTGGGACGGTCGTGCGTCGATGCTCGATTCCGGAACCGCGCGACGATGACACTGTTATGGCGCGGGATTGCCGCCTATGTCTTTCACTATGACATCGATTTGATGTTCGGTTGCGCGAGCATGGCAGGCATTGATCCGGACGAACTAGCGCTGCCTTTGTCTTATTTGCACCACAAGCATCTGGCGCCGGAAGGCATGCGGCCCCGCGCCTTGCCAGAATTGTATACGGCAATGAACCGAATTACGGCGGAAATGTTAGACGAACGCGCCGCGCGTCAAGCCTTGCCGCCATTGCTCAAAGGTTACCTGCGTCTCGGTGGTTTTGTTGGCGACGGGGCGGTCATCGACCATCAATTTCAAACCACGGACGTTTGTATTTTGGTTAAGACCGATCTCGTAACGTCGAAGTACCGTCAGCACTACGGCGCGGACGTTCATCGTCCTGTCAGCTCGGAGAAGGTTTGAACCGTGTCGGATTGGATTGGGGCGATACGCGCCGCGATCACTTTGATCCTGCTTGCTATTTGGACCGGACTGTTACTTCCGGTGCAAATGGTTGCCGTGCTACTTCATTTGCCACTCGCGCGAATCATACCCGGTCTTTATCACGGCGGAATCTGCAAGCTGATCGGGATCGATGTCAAACGGACGGGCGAGACCGCCGTGGATCCACCGGCACTTTACGTTTGCAATCACGCGTCATATTTGGACATCGTCGTTCTGTCGACACTGCTCGACGCGTCCTTTGTCGCCAAGATTGAGGTGGCCGGCTGGCCTTTGTTTGGACTGCTCGCGAAGTTGGTCAACACGATCTTTGTTGATCGGCGCCCAAGCCGAAGCGGTACGCATCGCAACGAAATGCGCGAGCGATTGGAAGCGGGACGGAGCCTCATTCTGTTTCCGGAGGGCACTAGCACCGACGGCAACCGCGTTCTGCCGTTCAACAGCACATTCTTTGCCATCGTGGAAGAACCGGTGGGCGGCAAGCCGATCCAAGTTCAACCGGTCACGCTCGCCTACACGCGCTACAACAATTTGCCGATGAGCCGGCGCGAACGGCCATATCTGACTTGGTATGGCGACACGGCCATGGCCGGTCATCTCTGGCGCCTACTGTCGATCGGTCGCGCCACGGTGGAGGTACGGTTTCACCGGGCCGTGACAATCGACGCATTCGGATCCCGCAAGGCACTGGCCGCGGCGTGTGGACAGACGGTGGCCGTTGGCCTGGCAAACCTGCTATCCGGGCGAAATGAGTCCGCGAACGCTCCGTCTCCGGCGCTTCCGGGGCGTGCTTGACTCGCTTGGCGCGGCGGATAAAGTCGGGGGCGATGGTGCCCAAAAACGAGGCACCGCCGTTGAATTTGGGTCCGTTCCGACAGCGAAATGAAAATCTCAGCACGCCGCCCGGTCGACGCAACTCGGCGGCGCGACATATTTATTGATGGCGGATGATGCTCCGAAAGGCTGAACCGGACCGACCGTGAAACACGCTGAGCCTGGCGCCAACAGCACCAAATCGCTCTACATCCGAACCTACGGATGTCAGATGAACGTCTATGACTCCGACCGAATGGCGGAAGTCCTGGCGCCGCTTGGCTATCAGCTTGTCGGCGAGCCGGACGATGCGGATATGGTAATCCTCAACACCTGCCATATTCGGGAAAAAGCCAGCGAGAAGATCTACTCGGAGCTGGGTCGGTTGCGGCCGATGCAATCGGACAAAGCCGCACGGGGCGGTCGCATGGTCCTGGCCGTGGCTGGATGCGTTGCCCAGGCGGAAGGTGCCGAAATGCAACGGCGCGCGCCATTCGTGGATATCGTGTTGGGGCCGCAGACCTATCACAGACTGCCGGAAATGGTCGCGCGCGCGACCCGCGCCGCGGGAAATCGGGTCATGGATACCGATTTTCCGGTCCGGCCGAAATTCGACGATCTGCCTGAGCGATCAAGTGCCAACGGCGTCACGGCGTTTCTGACCGTGCAGGAAGGGTGCGACAAATTCTGTACATTTTGCGTCGTTCCCTACACGCGCGGTGAGGAGTACTCGCGGCCTGCGGGCGAAATTGTCGCCGAGGCAAAGCAACTCGTCCAAGCGGGCGCGCGCGAGATCACGCTGCTTGGGCAGAACGTCAACGCCTATCACGGCGCGGGCGGTGGAGGCGGCACGTGGTCATTGGCCCGTCTGATCCGTGAACTCGCCGATATCGACGGTCTCGCGCGCATCCGCTACACGACGTCGCACCCGCGCGACATGACCGATGATCTCATCGCGGCGCACGGGGATGTCCCGCAATTGATGCCGTATCTGCATTTGCCGATTCAATCCGGCTCCAACCGTGTTTTGGTGGCGATGAACCGGAAGCACGAAGTCGCCGATTACGAACGGACCATCGACCGGCTGCGCGCGGCGCGGCCCGATTTGGCTTTGTCGTCGGATTTTATTGTCGGCTTTCCGGGTGAAAGCAGGCGGGATTTTGAGGACACGCTCGCACTGGTCGAGCGCGTCGAGTTCGCCAGCGCGTTTTCGTTCAAATATAGCCCCCGTCCCGGCACACCCGCGGCGACCGAGATGCTGCAAATCGACGAAAGCGAAAAGCAGCAACGCTTGTCCGAATTGCAGTCGTTGCTGTCCTCCCAGCAAGATGCCTTCAACCAAGCGATGGTTGGGCGGACGATCCCGGTCCTGCTCGAGAAACCAGGCCGCCGCAGCGGCCAACTGGTCGGCCGAAGCCCGTATTTGCAACCGGTTCATGCCTTGGCGCCGGATCGGGCCATCGGCGATATTGTCGATCTTTCCATCACCGCGCGCCATGCCAACAGCTTGGCCGCCCAACCGCTCGCGGAGAGTTCGCATTGAGTCGCGCCTCGGGAGGTCAAGGGGCGCGGAAGGACTCGGCGCCGTTATATCTGACGTTTGATGACAATGCGTTGCTGGGTGGATTGTTCGGCGAGCACGACAGCCATTTGGCGCGGATCGAACAGAAGCTGGGCGTTTGGATTACCAGTCGCGGAAATCGCCTTGCCGTGACCGGGCGACCCGATGCGACGGGGCGTGCCAAGACCGTGTTGCTTGAGCTTTACGATATGCTTCGACGCGGTGTTCCGGTTGGTTTGCAGGAGGTGGATGCGGCACTTCGCATGTCCGGTGTGAAGGATCCAACGGGCGACGTTACGCGGTTGATTGCCGAAGACACGGTGATCGCGACGCAAAAACGCCAAATTATGCCGCGGTCGCCAAATCAGGCCGCCTATGTGCGCGCCTTGTACGATCAGCCTTTGGTGTATGGGATCGGTCCCGCGGGGACCGGGAAGACCTATCTGGCCGCCGCCGTCGCAGCGTCCATGCTGACGCGCGGTCAGGTCGATCGCATCATTTTGTCTCGGCCGGCCGTTGAGGCTGGTGAGCGGCTCGGATTTCTGCCCGGCGATTTGCGGGAGAAAGTCGATCCCTATCTCCGCCCGTTATATGACGCTCTGTATGATCTGATGCCGGCGGATCGAGTCACGGACCGTTTGGAAAACGGCGAGATCGAGATTGCCCCGCTGGCGTTCATGCGCGGACGAACCCTGGCTAACTCCTTTGTCATCCTTGTTGAAGCGCAAAACACGACGCCCGTGCAGATGAAGATGTTTCTCACCAGATTGGGAGAGAACTCCCGGATGGTGGTGACCGGCGATCTTTCCCAGATCGATCTGCCTTCGAACACGCGCTCGGGTCTAAAGGACGCGTTGGCGGTCACGGCCGAAATCGAAGGGGTCTCCGTGGTTCGCTTTACGCACGAGGACGTGGTTCGCCATGACCTAGTATCGCGTATTATCGAAGCGTATCAAGAACAGGACCGTCAGCGGGCTGAAACAGACCCGGCGCGCGACGGCGAGGACTCTTGACGATTGAGGATGACATAGGCGCCGCCATTGCGGTTGCCATCGACGCGCCGGATTGGCGCGCGACATTTCCGACCATCGAAGCAATCTGTCGGCGCGCGATTTTGGCCGCGCTGGCCGGGCGGGGCCCCAATCAGTCTGTTGAGATCAGCGTCTTGCTGACCAATGACGCCCATATGCGAGAACTGAACCGTCGCTATCGCGATCGTGATGCGTCGACAAACGTTCTGTCTTTTCCCGCGGATGTGACGCGGAACTGTGCCGGCGAACCGCGCTTGCTTGGTGACATTGTGCTCGCACATGAAACGGTGGTCGCCGAAGCCGCATCGCAGGGGAAATCGGTCGCGGACCACGCGACCCACCTTTTGATCCATGGCACGTTGCATTTGCTGGGCCACGATCATCACACGGATGCCGATGCCGAAGTGATGGAAGGGTTGGAAGTGTCGGCGCTTTCGGCTCTTGGTATCGGGGATCCGTATCAACAAACGGAGTTGTCACGTGAGTGACGGCAATACAGGCCTATCGCGACCGACCGTTACCGAGCCGGAGGCGGAACGACCGCTCCGGCGTGTTTTGACCGATTGGTTGCGCGTGATGACGGGGCTCGGCGGACGGGGAGCGAGCCTGCGCGAATCGGTCGAGGAATTGATCGAGGAGCATCAGGACGACGAGGCGCCGATCGATGAACATGAGCGGGACATGCTGCTCAATCTGCTCAATTTCGGCGAGCTGCGTGTCGAGGACGTGATGGTGCCGCGACCCGATATCGTCGCGGTGTCCGAGGATGTGGACCTGCCCGAAGTCATATCCGTGATGTCGGAAGCGGGTCATTCTCGGTTGCCGGTCTATCGGGAGAAGCTCGACGACGTGATCGGTATGGTTCACGTCCGGGATTTGCTGGTCTTCTGGAACAACGGGCCGGACTTTGCCCTGGCGGATGTGGTACGCGAAATTCCCTTCGTGCCGCCATCGATGCCGGTACAAAATTTGCTGCGTCAAATGCGTGTGCAAAAAGTGCACATGGCCTTGGTCGTCGACGAGCATGGTGGCATCGATGGCTTGGTCACGATCGAGGATTTGGTCGAGGAGATCGTTGGCGAAATCGAAGATGAACACGATCAGACGACCGCACCGCTGTTGCGCGAACTTGGCGATGGCGCCCTGGAAGCCGATGCGCGCGTGCTCGTTGAGGATCTCGAGGAGCGCTTGGGAATTGACCTTTTGCCTGCCGACCGCGACGAGGAAATCGATACGCTCGGCGGGTTGATATTCGAACTGGCCGGACGCGTGCCGGTCGTCGGAGAGGTCATTGCGCACGGGGCCGGCCTCGACTTTGAAATTATGGATGCCGATCCGCGCCGGGTTCGAAGAATTCGGGTACGCCATCGCAAGACCGAGGATTCCGACGCGGTTGCTTAAAGCCGGACCGCAATAAACCGAAATGCTGTCTCGACTCGCGCAGGGGACTCGAAACCTTGTCGGTTGGCAGCGGGCGTTGTTGGCCGCTGGTCTTGGGGCGCTCGCGGCGTTGGCGCTGCCACCATTCCACGTCATTCCAGTCTTATTGATCGCATTCACCGGCTTGGTTTGGCTGACCGATGCGGCGCGCGCATGGCGGGGTGCGTTTTTCACCGGATTTTGGTTCGGGATGGGGCATTTCATCGCCGGCCTGTATTGGGTCGGCAAGTCGTTCGCCGTTGCGGGCGTGGCGGAATGGGCGGCGCCGATCGCGGTGTTTTTATTGGCCGTCGTGTGTGCCGTGTTCCCAGCGCTGGCGACATTGGCGTTGCGGTTCGTGCCGCCGACGTATGGACTGCGCTTTGTCTGGTTTGCCTCGGCCTGGACCGCCGGCGAATGGCTGCGCGGTATTACATTCCTTGGCGGGTTCCCATGGAACTTGATCGGTTATGTCTGGATGCCGTCCGACTCCATGATCCAGATCGGCAGCCTGTTTGGTGTGTACGGCCTGTCATGGATCACGGTATTTGCCGCATCGAGCCCGGCGGCACTGTCGACGTCGCGCAGGGCGTGGCGCGGTCTGGCCGTGAGCTGGGTTCTCTTGCCGATCGTCGCCGCCGCCGGTGCGGTGCGTCTCTCCGACGCGACGGTCGCCTCCGTCCCCGATGTCCGGTTGCGGCTTGTCCAAGCGAATATCGCGCAATTTCATAAGTGGCGGGACGATTTGCGAGCTCAGAACCTGCAAACATATCTCGCGATGTCGACGGCTCCACCGGCGGACGAAAATGCGCCGCCACCGACGCACATCATTTGGCCCGAAACGGCGGTCCCGTATGTCGTCGCTAACGAACCACAAATCCGTGGCATGATTTCCGATGTTGTCCCCGAGAATGGCGCGATCTTGACCGGGGCCGTGCGCGCGGTCTCAGCGGATGAAGGCGGTTTGGATGTCTGGAATAGTTTGCATGCAATCGACGAAACAGGCGCCATTGTCGCGACCTATGACAAATTCCACCTTGTGCCGTTTGGCGAGTACACGCCGTTCCGTGACATTCTGAAAATCGCAAAACTCACGGAAGGCGACACCGATTTTTCGGCGGGCCCGGGACTCCAGAGCTTAAATATTCTGGGCTTGCCTCCGGTCAGTCCTCTCATTTGCTACGAGGTCATTTTTCCAGGCAACGTCGTCGCACCGGATGCGCGTCCGGACTGGATTCTTAATGTGACGAATGATGGTTGGTACGGCATCAGCAGCGGACCACACCAGCATTTCCAACAAGCGCGCATGCGTGCGGTGGAAGAAGGCGTGCCCCTGGTCCGCGTGGCGAACACGGGCATTTCCGGAATTATTGACCCTTATGGCCGCATTGAAGCCTCGCTCGGACTTGGAGAGACCGGCGTAGTGGATGGCGCACTCCCGGCGCCGTTGGCGTCGCGCCCCCTTTATACATTTTGGGGCGACTGGCCGGTCTTCCTGGTGCTTTTGTTGAGCGGATTTGGGCTAAGGATTCGGTTGTTCATGGCGAATTCCACTCAAGATTCCTGACTTCCATCATCGTCGGACAGCATTTCTTGCCATCTTGGGTGTTCCGTCCATCATGCGATTTTATTGAATGATTGTTCCACATGCGGCGCGCGGTGCCAGCGCCTAGACTTGTTCTACGACGCCTGCAATCGCTTGTTATATTTGACCTTTCCGATTACTGGTCTCTGTCGAGCCTACGATTCTCGATAAAAATTGGGCCACGGAAAAATCGCGGTGCGTGTTGGCTGCACACGCCACTGTTCGCTGCAATTCCATGAACATTACTAAGGATTGTGTGGACAAAACCGACCGCCCGCTTGATATTGGCCGGGCATTGGCTTCGAAGACGCCAAGGCAACCGGGGCGCAGCCACGTGTGATGGCATGATTCGACTGAACTACCTCGACATCACCTTTTGTTCGATGTGGATACCTGTGCGCGCGCGTGGTCTCCGCACGCATAAGCATATCGACGCAAATAATACGTGATGCGCTATCGATTGCTTGCGAATAATAACTTTCAAGCTGATGCAAAAAGTTGTGGAGAAGGGGCACTTTATAAAGGAGTTGCGTAAGAATAATGGCTAGCAATCCCAATCCAGTTGATATTCATGTCGGCGGGAGAATTCGGCTCCGCCGAACACTCCTCGGCATGAGCCAAGAAAAACTCGGTAAGGCAATCGGCTTAACTTTCCAGCAAGTCCAAAAATACGAACGCGGGACCAATCGCGTGGGCTCAAGCCGTTTGTTTCAACTCGCGAAGGTCTTGAACGTTCCCGTGTCGTTTTTCTTCGACGACATGCCAAATGAGGTATCAGGTGGTGGGGCGGCTCTTGCTGAGCCTAGCAAGCCGTTCGAACATAACCCATTCACCAAACGTGAGACTCTTGAGCTGGTTCGCGCCTATCACAAAATTGGGGATAGGGGTGTCCGCAAAAGGGTGTTCGAGCTTGTGAAAGCGATTGCATCCGATTCCGAATCCCTGTCTGCCGATACCGACGCAGCGTAAGGCCGACGCAAGACGCACATCCGCTCAGCGCTAAACTGCGGTGTGCATGGAAGTTTTTCCCAATGGGTGATATTGAAGCGCCCGTCCGGCGTGTTCGGGCGGGCAACGGCATGCTCGTTCCACCGCCATGAGCATGCAATCGCGATCCAATGGGAGGGACCCGAATGGCGAAGGACGAGTATCTTTTTACGAGTGAATCTGTGTCTGAAGGGCATCCCGATAAGGTGTGCGATCGGATTTCAGACGCGATCGTCGATGCCTATTTGTCTTCGGAAGATCCCAACACACGCGTCGCCTGCGAGACACTAACCACAACAAATTTAATCGTAATCGCCGGCGAAACCCGCGGCCCTGAAATGCCTTCCGGACACATAGAGGAAATCGCACGCAGCGCGGTGCGAGATATTGGCTACGAGCAGTCAGGTTTCCATTGGCAAAACGCTCGCGTCGAAGTTTATCTGCATAACCAATCGCCTGATATTGCCCAGGGCGTGGATGCCGACGGCAACAAAGATGTCGGCGCCGGCGACCAAGGGATAATGTTTGGTTATGCGTGCCGCGAAACCGAGGCATTGATGCCGGCACCCATCTATTACAGCCACGAGATTCTGCGCTCGCTCGCAGAAGTTAGACACTCCGGCGCGGAGCCGGGGTTGGGGCCGGATTCGAAAAGCCAGGTCACGCTTAAATATGTCGATGGCGAGCCGGTGGGCGCTACATCGGTGGTGGTGTCGACCCAACATGGCGCCGAGCTTGATCAGGATTCGGTGCGCGAGATCGTGCGTCCGCACGTTCAAAATGTCCTGCCCGATGGTTGGATGTGTCCAGAGGACGAATTCTACGTGAACCCGACGGGGCGCTTTGTCGTTGGCGGGCCGGACGGTGATGCCGGCCTGACAGGTCGCAAGATTATCGTCGACACTTATGGCGGCGCCGCGCCCCATGGCGGCGGCGCGTTTTCCGGCAAAGACCCGAGCAAAGTGGACCGTTCCGCTGCGTATGCGGCGCGCTATCTGGCCAAGAATGTTGTCGCGGCCGGTTTGGCGGACAAGTGCACGATTCAGCTCGCCTATGCTATCGGCGTAGCGAAACCGTTGTCGGTCTATGTCGACACGCGCGGCACCGGAAAAGTCGACGAGGTCAAGCTAAGTAAAGCCTTGCAGGAAGTCATGGATTTGACGCCGCGCGGCATCCGCGACCAATTGGACCTGGTCAAACCCATTTATGCCCGAACCTCCGCCTACGGCCATTTCGGGCGTCAACCGGATACCGACGGCGGATTTTCCTGGGAGCGGACCGACTTGGTCGACGACTTGCGGGCCGCATTCGCCTGACCCCAAGACCGCGAAATATGGAGCCGAAAAGCAATTCGGCGGTTTCGCGGCACGGCGCGGTCCTATTTGGACGGCGCCGTGGCCCAAAACTCAGGCCCGCGCGGCGTCGGCTCCTAGATGACGTGCTGCCGCGACTGCGGGCCGATTTGCCAAACGATGCGCTGTCATCGCGGCCCCTGGATCTTTACCCACCACATGCTCAAGACGATTTGTGGCTGGAGGTTGGATTCGGTGGCGGCGAGCATCTTTTGGCCGTGGCAGAGGCCAATCCGCATATCGCGTTCCTCGGGTGTGAGCCCTTTGTAAACGGTGTCGCGCGTCTTTTGTCCGGTCTAGTCGGGGCCGGACTGGCCGACCCCGCGGCCGGCAATGTGCGAATCTATCCCGACGATGCGCGCGACCTCATCGCCGCATTGCCGGAAGCGTCTGTGGGGCGGGCCTTCATTCTGTTTCCCGACCCGTGGCCGAAATCCCGGCACCACAAGCGGCGCTTGGTCAATAAGGACGTACTCGACGGGTTGGCGCGGACTATGAAAAATGGCGCGGAACTGAGGATTGCGACCGACCATCGGGCCTATTGTCGATGGATTCTCGCGCGAATTTTGACCCACACTGAATTCGCTTGGACGAACGGTCATCGTCGATCTTGGGCGTCGCGCCCGCCGGATTGGCCCGGGACGCGTTATGAGCAAAAAGCGGCCGCGGCGGGACGCGACAGCGTTTACCTCATATTTCGTCGTCGTGCCCGGACGAAACGCGGTGATATCGCCGGTTCGCCTTGAAGATCGCGGTGTTTTGAGTATATAGGGGCTAATGAAAAATTAGAGCCTGGTCTGATAGGCTGTTGGATCGAGACCGTGGGCCGCGTGCCCACTTTTTTATTTCTGGGATGACGGAGTGGCCGGCGCCACGAATGAGGCTTTATTTCAGTTGATTGCCCCGACAGTCGAGGCAATGGGGTATGATGTGGTTCGCGTGAAGTTAAGCGGATCGCGATCAGCCCGCCTACAGGTTATGGCCGAACGCCACGACAATGTGGCGATGACGGTGGATGACTGCGCCGCACTGAGCAGCGCCATATCGGCGGTGCTCGATGTCGAAGACCCGATCCCGGGAAACTACGACCTCGAGGTCTCATCTCCCGGCATCGATCGGCCGCTGGTGCGGGCCGCAGATTTTGAGCGATATGCCGGGTTCGTCGCGAAGTTGGAAACGGCGGAACCGATTGACGGGCGAAAACGATTTCGCGGTCGTTTGTTGGATGTAAAAGACGGTGCGGTGCGGGTCGAGTTGGATGCAACCGAGCAAATGGTGGCCATTCCACTTGCGGCGCTCCGTGAAGCGAAACTGGTGCTCACCGATGATCTAATCGCGGCGAGCCTTAACCCTGACAGTGGCGAGTAGCATGGCGATGTTGAGCGAACCGACCCCTAGTTTGACCCGACCTGAATTGCTCCAGGTTGCGGACGCCGTCGCGCGCGATAAATCGATCGATCCGGCCATCGTGATCGAGGCGATGGAGCAGGCGATTCAAACGGCGGCGCGTCGGAAATATGGGCAAGAGCTTGATATCCGCGCGGTGATCGAGCGCGGTAGCGGCGAAATCAAGCTGACACGCGTGCGTGAGGTGGTTGAGGAGATCGAGGACGAAGCGACCCAAATTCTGCTCGCGGATGCGCAGGCCTACGACGCCTCGCTCGGTCTCGGCGACTTTTTGACCGAGCCGTTGCCGCCCATCGACTTAGGGCGCGTCGCCGCGCAGGCCGCGAAGCAAGTGATTGTGCAAAAGGTCCGCGATGCGGAGCGGGAGCGTCAGCATGAAGAGTATCGCGATCGTGTTGGCGAGGTCGTGAACGGACTGGTCAAGCGTGTCGAATACGGCAACGTCATCGTCGACTTGGGCCGGGCGGAAGCCATTATGCGGCGCGATGAGTCGCTGCCGCGTGAGAACTTCCGTAACGGCGAACGCTTGCGCGCCTATATATATGACGTGCGCCGCGAGCCGCGCGGTCCGCA
>JANQOH010000253.1 GCA_028289725.1 Alphaproteobacteria bacterium | reverse complement strand
AATACTATCCGGCGTATGCGGGCGATCGACAAGATTGCAGAGCCTCACTAGTTGACCGGCGGTGCCTCCCAGGCGTGATCGACTTCGGTGTAGTTCTCCGTTTGGTCCACCTGCAGCAATCGCTGGATGTCTTCGGCGCGCTGCTGACTTTCGAGAATGTAAGTCTGTTCGTCGTCTGATACCGCCGCGAGATCGCGGAGCGTGCGCTCATCATGGTGCTTGAACGCCCGCGCGGACCGATGCGCGCGATAAGCCCGATAGCCGAGTGCGGATAGCGCCGTTTCCCCCATTTCGATCGCCGTGCCTTGCGTTTCGCGAAACACCTCGTCGACGCCGTGGTCGAAAAATTCATAGGCGTGTCGACGGTCGAAAGCACGCGCCAAAATTCGGATATTCGGGAAATGTTTTTGCGCAGCTTCGACGATTTCGATGGCCTTATCCGTATCGTCGATTGCGACAATCAACAGCTTGGCATTGCCGCAGCCTGCGGCCTCCAGCAAATCCGGGCGCGACGCGTCGCCGTAGAAAACCTTAAACCCAAACCGGCGCAGAGATTCGATCTGTCGCACATCATGGTCGAGCACCGTCGGCTGAACGCCGTTCGCGATCAACAGTCGTCCGACTGTCATGCCGAAACGGCCGAACCCCGCGATAACCACCGGATTGTCGCTCGGCTGAATTTCATCGGGTTCGCGTTCGATTTCCGGATGTTTAAGGCGCGGCGCTATCACTCGCTCATGCAGTATGAGGAGCAATGGCGTAATCGCCATGCTCAAGGCGACCACCGCCACAAGCGGATTGGCAATCTCGCTGGTCAGCACTTGTGATTGCATGCCGAACGACAACAGGACGAAGCCAAATTCGCCGCCTTGCGCCAACGCGAAGGCAAACAGAAAGCCATCGTTCCGCGCCAAGCGAAAGAGCCGTGCGAGCGCGAGGAGCAGACCGAATTTCAACGCCACCAAGCCAATCACGATTCCGGCGATCACGAGCGGTTGGCTGAAGATCAGGCCAAAGTCGATGCTTGCCCCGACTGATATGAAGAACAAACCCAGTAGCAGACCCTTGAAGGGTTCGATGTTGGATTCGAGCTCGTGGCGATATTCGCTTTCGGCCAGAACAACACCGGCCAGGAACGTTCCCAACGCGGGCGAAAGACCGGCGAATTGCATCAAAAGCGCGATGCCGATCACCAGCAAGAGGGCGGTCGCGGTAAAGATGTCACGCAAGTGTGTTTCCGCGATGAAGCGAAACACCGGACGCATGACAAATCGCCCGACGACGACGATGCCAACGACAGCACCCACCACCAAAAGGGCTTGGCGCCAACCAACCAGGCCATCGGCGTCCGCCCCGGACTCGACCGGGCCTGCGCTGGGGAAGCCGACGGCGAGCAATGGCAGCAGCGCCAGCATGGGGATCACGGCGACGTCCTGAAACAGCAAGACCGAAAAGGATGATTGACCGCCCTCCGTGCTCATCAATCCCTTTTCGTTCAGGCTCTGCAACACGATCGCGGTTGATGACAGGGCGAGAATCATGCCCACTGCAACGGCGGTTTGCCACTTGAGGCCGAACAAAATCGCGATACCGGCAATCGCCGATGTGGTGACCAAGACTTGCAAGCCGCCGAGGCCAATGATCGGTTTGCGGAGATTCCAAAGCAGCGCGGGGCGCAGTTCGAGACCGACGATAAACAGCATCATGACGACGCCAAATTCGGCGAAGTGCATGACATCGCCGGTATTCGATCCCACGAGTTTCAGAACATTGGGGCCGATCGCGACGCCCGCGATCAGATATCCCAATACCGAGCCAAGCCCCAATCGCTGGGCGATCGGCACCGAAAGAACGGCGGCGCTCAAATAAATGAAGGCTTGAAACAGAAAGTCTTCTGGATGCATCAGCTGATCCGTGACTGCTGGCTGTCAAGGGCGTCCGCGGCGCCATTGATTCGGGGCAGATCGGCGACCTGTTCGTAGGGGAGCGTGCCGTCGCGCAACGCCTCGATGCAGCGGCGATACGTCGCCGCCGTCTCGGCGAGCGCTTGGCGTGGCAGGCCGCGGCCGCGATAAACGACGAACGGCGGATAGTAGATCATGTGGCACAGGTTTGCCGTTTGGTCGAACGGCGCGAGCAACTGCCGCACCGTGAAACGATTGCGGCCGTCCGGTCCGTACGCTTCTTCGCGTCCACCGGTGGAAAACGCATTCATCATGATCTTGCCGCGCAGCGCGTTGCCCGTTCGGCCATAGGCGAACCCGTGCTCAAGCACAAGGTCGAGCCACTCCTTGATGATCGCGGGCGCCGAGTACCAATAGAATGGATGTTGAAAGACGACGACGTCATGTTCGCGCAACAGATCCTGTTCGTGCGCGACATCGACTTCGAAATCCGGATAGGTCTCGTACAGGTCATGAACCTTAACGCCGTCCAACCCGGTCACCGCGCGCGCCAACCGGCGATTGGTCACCGATGTCTCAAGCGCAGGGTGCGCAAGTAGGACCAAGACCTTGTTCGCCACTTGTACAGAGTCTCCAGGCAGGAAGAAGTCGTCGCGGCGCCCGGACGTCGCCTCACGGCCCGACCCTAGAATATTATCTGGGCAATTAGAACCGCAGGATCACGTTTCGCGCGATAGACCGATTGGCGCGCCCAAGAACTTGTACGATGTTGGTGGTGCGACGGTTCGCTTGATGGTCAGTTCTGGATCCAAGGCAGATCAAGCGCTTTCCAACCCCCGGTGACACCGCGGTGGCCACTTTTGTCGCGCGGTCCTTCGAATCCATCGCTGATATTGTAGGCAGCCGTGTAGCCACGTGTGGTCAATTCGGTCGCGGCCGCGCGCGAACGCTGTCCGGAGCGGCACAGCAAAAGCAAAGGGGTGTCCCGTTGTACGCCGTACTTCTTGAGCTGATCGAGGAATGACGGATTGGGCCGCATGTCCGGGAACAACTGCCAAGCGACGAATATCGTCTCCTTGCCGAGTTGTCGTAGGTTCGGACGACCGACGAACTGCCACTCTGGTTCCGTCCGCACATCCACGAGAACGGCCTCCGGATCATCGGCCAGTTTGTCCCAGGCCTGCCACGGGCTTAAGTCGCCCGCATAGGATGTGTCGCGCACCACGATAGCGTCCCCCATAAAACGTCGAAGTGTCGTGCCGAGCGCCATATTACGCGGCCCCGCGGCGCGCTGTTCGCGACTTAGAAAAATTGTTTTCCACGAAAGTCAGAAGGCGCTGGAGGGATTGATCGACTGTCTCGCCGCCGGTGTCGATGTGTAACTCCGGCTTCGTCGGCGCTTCGTACGGCGCGTCGACGCCGGTGAAGTTGGGCAGCGCGCCGCTCCTCGCCTTTGCGTACAGTCCTTTCGGGTCGCGCCCCTCGCACACCGAAAGATCGGCGTGAACATGGACCTCGTGGAAACTCGGCCCGACAATGTCGCGTGCTTTGTCCCGGTCGTCTCTCGTCGGCGAAATGAGCGACACAATGGCGATCGTGCCCGCATCCTGGAACAGGCGCGCGACCTCGGCGGTTCGGCGAATATTCTCGGTTCGTTCCGCCGCCGAAAAGCCGAGATCGCCGTTCAGTCCGTGGCGCAGATTGTCGCCATCGAGCACCACGACTTGATAGCCTTGATCAAAGAGTATCGCCTCCAAGGCCATTGCGAGTGTCGTTTTTCCGGCGCCCGACAATCCAGTGAGCCAGATGACGCCGCCTCGATGACCATTCTTTTCGGCGCGAACTGCCCCATCCACACGGTTCGGTGTAAGGAAGATATTCTTCGTAGCTGAACTCGCGTGGTTTTGGCCTAATGCACCGGGCAACACAATACATCCGGCAACGATGTCATAGTCCTTTATCAGGACACCGCGACCGGTTTTCGGATGTTTATCATACTCATCAAACGCGATTGGATCGCGGCTCGCGAGTTCGACTTCGGCGACGCCGTTGCGAGGCACTTGATCGCTTTCCAACCCTTGCAGTGACTCGACGTCAATGACTCTATCGATCCTTTGAACCTGCACCTCGCGCGAATTGGTGCCGATCTTGAGCCGCAGTGTTTCGCCGACCGAAAGTGCATCGGCGCCAAGCCAGAACAAGCGCACGTAAAGGCGGTTGCTCGTGCGTGGCGCGGTTCCCTGATGGTGCGCGAGAGCCCCCCGCTCAATGAACACGTCGTCTCGCAAAGTAATCGCGACAGATTGACCGGCAACGGCCGATATTTGCGGAGCCGGTGTATTCCAGCTTTCGATGCTTGCAACCTGCCCGGTCTTTCCGTCGGGCGCAAAAGTCAGCGTGTCGCCCACGGTCAAACGGCCGCTTTCAATGCGGCCGGCGAAAAGCCGGCGGTGATCGAACTTGTACACATCTTGAATTGGAAGGCGCAGCTGTTGGGCCTTGGTGGCGTTCCTGGGTTCGAAGCCATCCAGCGCTTCGAGGACCGTCGGTCCATCGAACCAATCCAGCGCTTGGGCGCGTTGCGCGATCATATCGCCATGACGCGCCGAGATCGGGATCACGGCCGACGGTGCGATGCCGATTTCGGTCAAGTAGGTTCGGATTTGTTGCTCGATGTCGCGGAACCGGTCTTGATCATGGCCGATCAGATCCATCTTGTTGACAATGACTGCAACCTGATCGACGCCCAACAAGTTTAGGAGATACGCGTGGCGGCGCGTCTGCTCTTGAACCCCTTCCTCCGCGTCGACAACAAGCAGCGCGGCCTCGGCGCTTGCGGCGCCCGTGATCATGTTCTTGAGGAACTCTTTGTGGCCGGGCGCATCGATGATGACGTAACGGCGCTGTTCGCTTTGGAAGGCGATGCGCGTCGTATCGATCGTGATGCCCTGATCGCGTTCCGCCTGGAAAGCGTCCATGACGAACGACCATTCGAACGGCATGCGGCGCCGCCGCGCCATGGCCTTTACGGATTCCAATTTGCCTTCCGGTAAGGCGCCCGTGTCGATCAATAGCCTGCCGATCAACGTCGACTTGCCGTGATCGACATGGCCAACAATGACAATCGGCAGCGAACCTTCTGCTGCCGCAATGTGCGTGTCCGTCATTCTACATATACCCGCTGCTACGCAGACGTTCGAAAACGTCCTCGGCTTCATGGTCCATCGCGCGGCCGGTTCGCTCCGCCGTTCGCGTGGTTTCGAGTTCGGCAATAACATCATCGATCGTCGCCGCGTCGCTCGGCACCGGATGTGTGATGTCCTGGTCGCCAAGTGAGCGATATCGCATGCCGTTCTTGGCGTAGTAGAGATCGACGATTGGAATGTTCTCTCGGCGGATGTAGCGCCAAATATCGACCTCGGTCCAATGCAGCAACGGATGTACACGGATATGGGTCCCGGGCGCAAAGTCGGTTTTGAATTGGTCCCAGAACTCCGGGGGTTGATCGCGCAAGTTCCACCGCGAGTCGCCGCCGCGCGGACTGAACACACGCTCTTTCGCGCGTACCGCTTCTTCATCGCGCCGAATCCCAGCGATGACACCGGCGAAGCCGTAGCTTTCGATGAGCGTTTTCAGACCAGCCGTTTTCCGGGCCGCGGACCGGGCGGCGGGCGGCAGGCTCGGATCCATCTCGTCAACCGGCGGGCACTCCCCGGTAAGCAAATCCAAGCCCCATTCCTTCGCGTAGCGTTCCCGAAATGCATACATCTCGGGGAACTTCTTTCCGGTATCGACGTGAATGACAGGAAATGGGACGTGGCCGAGAAACGCCTTCCGCGCGAGCCACACCATGACATTGGAATCTTTTCCAAGCGACCACAGCATGCCCAGCGGTGCAATGCGCCCGTAGGCTTCCCTCAATATATAAATGCTTTCGCTCTCGAGCAGGTCGAGAGGGTCAGTCAGTGTGCCCATTTTGCTTTGTGTATCCCGCACTCTGTTTTTTCGGTTCCGGCCCATCGACCGTTGCGCACGTCTCCGGTGGCGGTCGTTTGCTCCGTGCATGGCGCACAACCAATCGATAGGTAACCAATTTCCGCCAATGGATGCTTTGGCAAATCATGGGCCGCGATCCATCTTTCGACAGCGGATTGCGACCAAACGGCAAGCGGATTAATTTTCACACGCCCGTCCGCCGCCTCGAAAATCGGCAGATCGCTGCGTTCGCCGCCTTGGTACTGTTTGCGCCCGGTCAACCAGGCGTCGAAGCCATCGAGTGCGCGTTCTAGCGGCAGGACTTTACGGATGTGGCAGCAACGATCAGGATTCTTGCGCCAAAGGGCGTCGTCCGGGTCCTCGTCGCTCAGGTGTCCTGGGTCGGGGGAAACGGAGCGGACGTCGGTGAGTCCCAAATGGGTAACGAGCTGGTCACGGTAAGCGAGCGTTTCCGGAAAATGCTTGCCGGTTTCCAGGAAAATCACCGGCGTGTTTCGATCGACATTGGCCACGAGACTCAGAAGCACGGCGGCTTCCGCGCCAAAGGACGACACCACAGCAATTCGACCGGCAAATTCGTCCGTTATTGTCCGTTGGACGATGTCGGCGCTAGAATGCTTTCCATATTGGCTCGCAAGCAACGTCGCCTTCGTCTCGGCGTCGCGTTTCCGCTGCCGCAATTGAAAGACATTGCGCGCGCCATCCTTGGTCGCGGTCTGATACGCCAAACCCATTTCCGAAATGGATGTGCGCCAGTGTTTCGGTGTCACGGTATCCGCCACGTCCAACGCATCGAAACCGCAGCGATAGAGAAAGGCGAACTGATCGCGCAGCACATTGCCAACCGCGCGCAATTCGCCACGATACCGATGCTTTTCGCGCAGTTGGCGCGCGAGGGAATAGGACCGGCCATCGGTGAATGCCGGAAAGGACAGCGTGATGAGCGAGAAGCGGTCGAGATCTTCCGCAATCTCGTCCGGTGAGTCACCCGGTGCAAGGCGGAGGCCAATGGCCTGGTTGCGACCGACCAACTGGGCGCGCTGGGCCTGCCACGCTTCGAGGTCAACAATGGCCGGCTGATCGGCGGGCACCGCTTCGCCGGGCGGTACGTCGACCCAGGGATCTTCGACGATCCGCCCATCCTTAAGCAGTGGCATAGAGCGCCTCCTTAAACGGTTCGTTGCCAACGCGCCGGTAGGTTTCGAGGAATGTTTCGTCGGGTTCTCTGTGGCCGAGATATGTGTCGACAATGGTTTCGACGGCATCAGCGACTTCGGTTCCGGGTACGGCCGGTCCTATGATGGTGCCAAGCGCCGCGTCTTCGCTGGCGCTGCCGCCTAATGTGATCTGATAGAACTCCTCGCCTTTCTTATCGACGCCCAGAATGCCGATATGGCCGACATGGTGATGGCCGCAGGCGTTGATGCAGCCCGAAATCTTGACCTTGAGCGGACCAATTTCGTGTTGGCGCCGCAGATCGGCGAAACGCCGGCTAATTGACTGGGCAATGGGAATCGATCGGGCGTTCGCCAGCGCGCAAAAATCGATTCCGGGACAGGCGATGATGTCGCTGATCAAACCGGCGTTGGGCGTCGCCAAGCCATGCAAATCGAGTATGCGCCACAGTTCGTACAGATCTTGCTGTTTAACGTGAGCCAGAACCAGGTTCTGTTCGTGACTGACGCGAACTTCGTCGAGGCTGAACGCCTCGGCCAAATCCGCGATCGCGTCCATCTGGTCTGCCGTCGCGTCGCCCGGGATGCCCCCTTCCGGTTTGAGCGACACGGTCACGGTCGCGTATCCGGGCGTCCGATGCGCCGACACATTTTGCGTGACCCAAGCGGCAAAGCCCGGATCGGATGCGCGGTGCGCGGAAAATCCGGCATCAACCGGCGGTAGCTCGTCCCATTCCGGCGGCGCGAAATAGGCCGCGATGCGCGTCAGTTCGTCGGCTGGAATGTCGACCGATGTGGTTTTGGTGTGTTGCCACTCGGCTTCCACGAGATCGGCAAATCGGTTCGCGCCGAGGTTGTTTACAAGGATCTTAATTCGCGCTTTGTATTTATTGTCACGTCGCCCAAACAGGTTATAGACGCGCATGATCGCTTCTAGATAGGACAGCAAATATTGTTTGGGCAAAAACTCGCGGATGGTCGCACCGATCAAGGGTGTTCGCCCCTGCCCGCCACCGACGATCACGCGGTAGCCGATTTGCCCGGTTTCATTTCGACGGATCTCGAGCCCGATATCATGTAACCGAACGGCCGCCCGATCTTCCGCTGACCCACTGACCGCGATTTTGAATTTGCGCGGCAGGAAGCTGAATTCTGGATGCAGACTCGACCACTGGCGGATAATCTCCGATGTGATCCGCGGATCTTCGATTTCGTCCGCGGCGGCGCCGGCAAAGTGATCGGCCGTCACATTGCGAATGCAATTGCCGCTGGTTTGGA
>JANQOH010000472.1 GCA_028289725.1 Alphaproteobacteria bacterium | reverse complement strand
CGTGTCGTCGATTTCAATGCCAATGTTCTCACCGCCGATCCGGCACGATTGGTCGATGAAGCCGCCGCGCAGTCCTTGCTCGGCGGTCGCCGGGTTGTGCGCGTGCGCGGCGCAGGGAACGATTTGGCCGGCGTGATCGAGCGCCTGCTTGAAAACTATATCGGCGATACTTTGGTGATCGTCGAGGCTGGAGAACTTGCCGCAAGGGCGAAATTGCGGACGGTTTTCGAGAAGGCGTCCAATGCTGCGGCAATTGCTTGTTACAAGGATGATGAAGCCGCGCTGGAATCGGTCATTCGCGATACCTTGAAGCAATACGGGCTCAACGTCACCGTCGACGCGCTCGCCTATATTGGGAGTCGTCTGGGCGCCGACCGGAAAATTACACGGCGTGAGCTAGAGAAGCTTGCTCTGTACATGGGGACGAACCGCGAGGTCACGGAAGCCGACGCCATTGCCTGCATCGGCGACAGCGCGGAATTGGATCTCGATCATCTTGTCGACGCGGTTGGAAGCGGCGACCATGAAAAGGCCAACCGCGTCCTGTCGCGGCTGTATCATGATGGCGTGAATGCGATTGCGATCCTGCGCGCGCTTCAAAGGCATTTCCAGAGGCTGCATTTAGCGAACGGCCTCATCACATCGGGGACACCCGCTGACACCGCGGTGAATTCTTTGAGGCCGCCGGTTTTCTATAAGCGGCGGCCGGCTTTTTCTCGACAGGTTCGGGCTTGGCCATTGCGACTTTTGGTATCAGCGCTCGATTTGCTGCTTGAGGCAGAGATGGAATGCAAGACAACCGGGATGCCGGCCGACGCCATTTGTGCGCAAACGATTGCCCGACTAACTCAAGCCGCGGCGCGTGGCGATCGAAGGGCGGCCTAAGCGGCCGCACGTTTGCGCGATCTGAATCCTATCTATCAGGCAATTGGATGACCGAGACCTGATTGGCTCTCAGGCGCTCAATCACGAAGTCCAGCTGCTCCAACGAGCCATAGGCAATCCGCACTTCGCCACGTTCGCCTCGATCGGCGATCGAAACTTTCAAGCCGAGGGCATCCGTCAAATCGTGCTCGAGCTGAAGCACATCGGTGCTCTTGTTGGAACTGCGCGCCTGTTTTGGCTGAAGCGCCCGGCGGACCATTTGTTCCGTCTGGCGAACGTTCAGGCCCTTGGACGCGACTTTTTTCGCCAACGCCACGGGGTCCGGCGCGGCCAGAAGGGCGCGGCCGTGTCCTGCGGTGAGCGCGCCTTCCTCGATCCAAGTCTGTACCGAGTCCGGCAGTGATAGGAGACGAAGCGTGTTCGCGATGTGGCTGCGGCTCTTGCCCACGGCCTTCGCCAAATCTTCCTGGGTACCGCCGAATTGTTCAATGAGGCAGCGATAACCTTCCGCCTCTTCCAGGGCGCTCAGATCCTCGCGCTGCACGTTTTCGATCAGCGCGATCTGGAGGGCGTCGCGATCCTCGAGTTCTCGGATCGTGATCGGCACTTCGTGCAATTGCGCCAACTGCGCCGCACGCCACCGGCGTTCACCTGCGACAATCTGGTATTGGCCCGGAGTACCAGGGTCGGCACGCACCAAGATCGGCTGCATGATGCCGTATTGGCGAATGGAATCGGCCAGTGCCTCAAGCTCGGATTGTTCGAAGCGGCGGCGCGGTTGATAGGGTCCTGGGACCAGATCGCCCACAGGCACGGTCATTGGGCTGTGGCTCGGCTCGTCATGGCTTGCCACGGCGGCCTCACCGAGCAAGGCCTCGAGCCCGCGGCCCAAGCCGCGCTCCTTGGCGCTCATACCGCTGCCGCTCCGACCGGCGCTTGCGCTGCGGCAGCCTGTTCGCGGCGAAGCATCTCGCTCACCAAATACATGTAAGCCCGGGCGCCGGCCGACCGGAAGTCATAAAGCAACACCGGTTTGCCGTGCGACGGCGCCTCAGAAACCCTAACGTTGCGCGGTATCACTGTGTCGAACACCTTTGCTCCCAGATATTGACGGACATCGTTGGCGACCTGCTCGGACAGATTGTTGCGGCGGTCAAACATGGTCAGAACCACCCCTTCCATCTCAAGCGACGGATTGAAGCCCTTGCGCACACGCTCGATCGTGCCGAGCAGCTGCGTCAGGCCTTCCAAGGCAAAAAACTCACATTGCAGCGGAATCAGGATGGAGCGCGCCGCGACCAAGCCGTTCAAAGTCAGCAAGCCCAAGCCCGGCGGACAATCGATCAGCACATATTCGAACTGCTCGGTGGCGCCTTCGAGCGCGGACCGTAAGCGAAAGGCCCGGTCGGACTCTGTTACCAGCTCGAATTCCACGCCCGTAAGGTCGGGCTCCGATGGGATCATCCACAAACCGGGTACGATGGTCTGCGTTGCGGCCGATTCGATGTCCGCCTCACCCATCAGAAGGTGATAGCTGGTGCGAACGCGGTCCGCGACCGCGATGCCCAACCCGGTGCTCGCATTGCCTTGAGGGTCCAGGTCGATCACCAGGGCCCGCTTATTGATCGCGGCTAGGGCTGTGGCGAGATTGATGGCCGTGGTGGTCTTGCCAACCCCACCTTTTTGGTTGGCGACAGCGATGACACGCGCAGACTCTGCTCTGCCCGTGTCTGCATCAGCCAATGACACGCCGAATGTCCCTCAATTCGAGTATGGTCCCGCTCGGATCGCTCAAGCTCGTGTGACGAACGGTTTGCATTGTCCATTCTTTACGAGCCTCGGTCAATTCTTCATCCACCCGGGCGCCCTTCAAAAACAGCGCGGTGCCGTCCTCCTGCATCAGGGGTTGCGCATAGGACAGCAATTTGGGCAACGCCGCGCAGGCGCGTGCCGTCACGTACGGTGCCGGCGCAAGCGATACCGTCTCGATCCGACGATTGATGACCCGTGCCGGTGCCCCGGTCTGGCGAATCACTTCGTTCAGGAAGGCGCATTTTCGCGCGTCACTTTCGATCAACGCCACGTCGGCGACGCGTGGCGCGCCCAACATGGCCAGCACCAGTCCAGGAAACCCGGCGCCAGATCCTAGATCGATGACGGAAGCTGATGCAGGACCAATCAGACGCCACAACTGCGCACTGTCCAAAAAATGCCGGCGCCAAACATCCGTCAAGGTCTTCTGACCGACGAGGTTGATCCGCGCCTGCCATTTTGTCAGGAGATCCGCATAAAGCTTAAGGGGCTCCAATGTTTCACGTGAAACATTGGCAACTCGGCAGAAGTCTTCAGGTCCGAGCGGGCTCGTCATCCGGCGCCGAACGTGTCGGCGGGCATTGCTTTGTCACGACCGCGAACATGCACCAGCAAGGCGGTCAGTGATGCAGGGGTCAACCCCGGAATCCGGGCCGCAGCCGCCAAATTGGCGGGGCGGGCGAAATCAAGCTTCTCGCGCGCTTCCGCGGATAAGCCGCCAATCGCGCCATAATCCAAATCGTCCGGCAGATCCAAAGCCGACTCGCGATGGAAGGCTTCGATTTCGGCGTCCTGTCGGGCGAGATAGGGCGCATACCGGCAATCGGTCTCGATCTGCTCCGCGACATCGGCTGGCAACGTCCCGGCCCCCGACCAAAGCGGTTCCAGATCCCGCAATGTCAGATCGGGATAGGCCAAAAGGTCGAGCCCCGACCGGATGCGACCGTCTTGCCGGACTTTCATGCCAAGTCTGGCGGCCTCCGCCGACGTCACCCGCAATTGCCCGAGCGCCGCACGCGCTGTATCGATCGCGACCCGCTTTGATGCGGTCCGGGCCGCTCGGTCGGTCTCGACGCAACCGACCTCCGCGCCCCGCGCCGTCAGGCGCAAATCGGCGTTATCCGGGCGCAAGCGCAGGCGATATTCCGCCCGTGAAGTGAACATGCGGTACGGCTCACGGGTGCCCAAGGTCACGAGATCATCGATCATGACACCGATCAGTCCGTCCGATCGGTCGAGAACGAAGCTCTCATTTCCGGCCGCTGCCAGGGCGGCATTCAAGCCCGCGATCAGGCCTTGCCCGGCGGCTTCTTCATATCCGGTCGTGCCATTGATTTGGCCGGCCAAATAAAGGCCCGGGACTTTCCGGGTCTCGAGCGTCGGCCGCAGTTCGCGCGGGTCAATGAAGTCATACTCAATGGCATAACCGGGCTGCAGGATGGTTGCCCGCTCCAACCCCGGGATCGTCTTGAGCAAGGCGCTCTGGACATCGTGCGGCAACGACGTCGAAATCCCATTGGGATAAACGGTGTCGTCGTCCAGCCCTTCCGGTTCCAGAAAGATCTGGTGCCTCTGCCGCTCGGCAAAGCGCACCACCTTGTCTTCGATCGATGGGCAGTAGCGCGGCCCCGTGCCATCGATGGCCCCGGAATAGATTGGCGCGCGGTGCAAATTCTCGCGAATCACGGCGTGACCGGCCGGCGTGGTGCCGGTGATGTAACAGGGTATCTGCGCGGTCTTGATGCGATCGGTCATATAAGAGAAAGGCCGCGGCGGGTCATCGCCGTCCTGACGCTCCAGGCCCTGCCAGTCGATAGTGGTGCCGTCGAGTCGGGGCGGCGTCCCCGTCTTCAGACGCCCGAGCGCGAAATCGAGCGCCCGAAATCGGCGGGACAGGCCGAGCTCCGGTGCCTCACCCATTCGGCCGGCTGGCCGCGATTCATCACCGATATGGATGACGCCACCCAAAAAGGTACCGGTAGTGATGACGACGCGCGGCGCCTGGTAGGTCGTGCCATCTCCCGCCACAACGCCGGCGACCTCGCCATGTGGACCAACGATCAGATCATCCACCGGCTTAGCAACAATCGAGAGGCCGTCCTGACCACGCATTCGGTCTTGCATCGCACAACGATAAAGAGCGCGATCGGCCTGCGCCCGAGGGCCGCGGACCGCCGGCCCTTTGCTGGCATTGAGCATGCGGAATTGGATACCCGCTGCATCCGCCACCAGCCCCATCAATCCGCCCAAGGCATCGACCTCGCGGACCAGGGTTCCTTTCGCCACGCCGCCGATCGCCGGATTGCAGGACATTTCCCCGATCGTATCGAACCGATGGGTCAGCAAGAGCGTCCGGGCGCCGACACGCGCCGCCGCGGCGGCGGCTTCACACCCGGCGTGGCCACCGCCGACAACTATGACATCAAACTGCGACATGGAGCGGAATGTAGGTCCGGCTATTCCCTGAGTCAAAGCCGTCCAATCGGTCTGGCCTGCATTGTTTCACGTGAAACATCGAGACCGCGATTTGCCTATTTTCCGATGCAAAAATCCCGGAATATGACGTCTAGAATATCCTCGACATCGACGCGGCCCGTGATGCGCCCTAAGGCGCGAACCGCGTGGCGGAGTTCCTCCGCGGCAAGTTCCGGCGTGGCGATGCTGGCGAAGCGATCCAAAGCGCCGGCACACTCCGTCAAAGCGGCACGATGACGCGCGCGGGTCAACGCCGGACCTTCACCGATGAAATCTCCCACCAAATCGACGACGCGTGCCAAGAGTCGGTCGAAACCGCGGCCAGTCAGGCACGAAATCCCAATGGCTTCGTGTCCGTCGACATGTGGCGGCGTCTTGGTGGTCATGAGATCGGTCTTATTGATGACCAGGAGCGAGCGCCCGCCGAGCAGCTCCAAGGTCTCACGATTTATCTCAGGATCCGCTGTGCCATCGACGACACCGAGAATTAGGTCTGCATCAGCGGCGCGATGACGGGCCCGGCGCACACCCTCCCGCTCCACGGTCTCGCTGACCTCTCGTAATCCGGCCGTGTCCGCGACCGTTACCGGCAGACCATCAAGATCGAGATGGACTTCGATGACATCACGTGTGGTCCCGGCGGTGTCGCTGACTATCGCAACATCGCGTCCCGCCAACGCATTCATCAAACTCGACTTACCCGCGTTCGGCGGGCCGATGATTGCCACCTGCGCGCCGTCGCGCAACCGTTCGCCGCGCCGGCCATCGTCCAAATGCCGCTGCATCCCTTGTCTGACGGAGGCAACCGCTTCCGCAGCCTCCGAAATAAGCTCCGGCGGTAGTTCTTCGTCGGCAAAATCGAATGCGGCTTCGACATGCGCCTGGGCACGGACCAGACGACGGCGCCAATCGTCGTAAATTGTTCCCAATGCGCCGTCGAGCTGCCTCAAGGCCTGGACGCGCTGCGCCTCGGTTTCGGCGGCGATGAGGTCGGCCAAGCCCTCAGCTTGGGTCAGATCCATTTTCCCGTTGACGAAGGCGCGCCGGCTAAACTCCCCTGCATCAGCCGGACGAACATTGGGCGCGCCACCCAAGGCGGCGAGCACACTCGCAATCACTGCGCGTCCACCATGGACATGCAACTCGGCAACATCCTCTCCGGTATAGCTGGAAGGTCCCGGAAACCAGATGACCATCGCATGATCGAGCGTGCGACCATCGATTGGGTTGATGAGAGACCGGCAAACGGCGCGACGCGGTGGTGGCAAATCGCGCTGCATCAGCTGACGGAGCGTGGGTCCGGCCATGCGTCCGGAAATCCGGACCACAGCGATGCCGCCTTTGCCCGGCGCACTGGACAGCGCGAATATCGTGTCACTTGGGTTCAACGTGATCGGATCCGACGTAAACCGATCGACTATTCGTCGTCCGGGCTCAGCATCAGACGTGAGACACGGCCCCCTTCGACAAGATGTCTCTGTAGAACTTCGTCAACATCCTCGCGCGATTGGCAGCGGTACCAAACACCTTCCGGATAGATCACCATCACCGGACCCAGTTCGCAGCGGTCGAGACACCCTGACGCATTGATCCGTATACCCGAAATGCCCATCTTTTTTGCTTTTGTTTTCATATAGTTACGCAGCATGGTGCCATTCCGCGCATGGCAGCACCCACGCGGATCGCTGTCCTCGCGCACATTCGTGCAGCAAAAGACATGCCGCGTGTAATAGGGCGCTGGATCGTTCGTCTCATCGGCCACGATAATCCCCGTTCTGGCAGTGTGGTTGTCGACGCGCCTGCTATAGACAGGCGAACACCGATCTGCTCATTGTATAGCAAAGCATCTAATAACGGGCTTGCAACAAATTGCGGCGGTTCGCAAGCCGATGTTGCGCACGCCATTCACCTCGTGCCGTTGAAAGAGCGAATGTCCAAAAATCTCCTATCGGCCGAATCCAGTCCCTACTTGTTACAGCATCAGGACAATCCGGTTCACTGGATGCCGTGGGGCGATGAAGCCTTCGCGCGCGCCCGCGAGGAAAAGAAGCCCATTCTGCTGTCCGTGGGCTACGCGGCCTGTCACTGGTGCCACGTGATGGCGCACGAGAGTTTCGAAAACGACGAAATCGCCGCGGTCATGAACGCGCATTTCGTCAATATCAAAGTCGATCGCGAAGAGCGGCCGGACGTCGACACCATCTATCAGCAGGCGATCGCGCTGCTCGGCGAGCATGGCGGCTGGCCGCTCACTATGTTTCTCACCGACATGGGCGAGCCGTTTTGGGGCGGCACCTATTTTCCGGCCACACCGCGTTACGGCCGCCCCGGTTTTGGGCAAGTCCTTGAAATGGTGAGAAAAATTTACGCGGAATCGCCTGATCGCGTGCAGTCGAACGTGACGGCACTGCAGCAAAGTCTCACTCAGCTTTCGTTGTCCCGGCCCGGTGAGACAATCACCATGGAGCATGTCGACCGCACGGCCCAAGCCTTGCTGCCGCGCGTCGACCTCCACCTCGGCGGTATGCATGGCGCGCCCAAATTTCCGAACGTCCCGGCATTCGAATTGATCTGGCGCGCCTATCTGCGCGGCGGTGATGCACACTTTGCCCGCGCCGTGCTGATCACACTCGAAAAGATGTCGCAAGGCGGCATTTACGATCACCTTGCCGGCGGCTATGCGCGCTATTCGACCGATCCGCTTTGGTTGGCGCCGCACTTCGAAAAGATGCTGTACGACAACGCCCAATTGATTGAGCTGCTGACGCAGGTGTGGCGCCGGAGCCATGAACCTCTATTCGAAGCCCGCGTGCGCGAAACGGTCGGATGGGTGCTCCGCGAAATGGTCGCCGAAGGCGGCGGTTTTGCCGCTACGATCGATGCCGATAGCGAAGGCGAGGAAGGACGCTTTTACGTTTGGACCGAATCGGAGATCGAAGACGCTCTCGACGATGACGCCACGATCTTTAAGAAGGCTTATGACGTTTCCGCCGGCGGCAATTGGGAAGGCACCAATATTCTCAATCGCCTGCGCGTCCCGAAATTGGACGATCCCGCAGAAGAAGCGCGCCTGGCCGGCATGCGCGAGATCCTGCATCAAAGGCGTGAAACGCGCGAACGCCCCGGCTGGGACGATAAAGTGCTGGCGGACTGGAACGGCATGATGATCGCCGCCCTCGCCAAAGCCGCCGATACGTTCAATGAGTCCAAATGGCTCGAGGCGGCCCGGACAGCCTATCAATTCGTTGCCGAGACAATGATCTCCGATGGTCGTCTGACCCATAGTTACCGTCTCGGAACGTGCCGCCACGCCGGTATGCTCGACGACTATGCCCAAATGGCGCGGGCTGCCTTGGTGCTCTATGAGATCGACGGCGAGGACCGGTATCTCGTCGACGCGCGCAATTTGGTTTCGACGCTCGACGCGCACTTCTGGGATTCCGACGGTGACGGATACTTCTTAACCGACGACTCCGTCGCGCATCTTATTACGCGGACGAAATCCGTTGGCGATAATGCGGTGCCAGCCGGCAATGGCGTCGCGTTGGAAGTTCTCGCCAGACTATTTCTGATCACGGGTGACGTCAGTTATCGCAACCGCGCGGACCATATCTTGAGCGCATTCGCCGGTTACCTCGAGCATCAAGGTTCCGCACTCGCAACGTTTTTGAACGCGTTTGAGCTTCTTTCGGTTAGCTTGCAAATCGTCATAGTCGGCCCGCGCGAGGGCCAAGACACCAACGCGCTCCGCGCCGTGATACGCGATTCCGGCCTGATTGCGCATGTCGTCACTGTGATTGCACCCGGCGCCGCGCTCCCGACCGAACATCCGGCCAGTGGCAAGGGTCAAGTCGACAACCGAGCGACGGCCTACGTTTGCACCGGTCAAACATGCTCCTTGCCTGTGACCGATCCTGACGCCCTTTTGCGCCTGTTGCCGAGCCCGGACGCGGCGCAACAACGCAGCGTTTCGGCGTGAGCCCGACCCCGGATATCGCACACACGGCGCTGCTCGGCAGCCCGATCGGTCGGTTGGTGATTCACGGCACGCCCAACGCCGTTACTGTCGTGGATTGGTCAGACACCGCACCTGAGGGCGACGCACCGCATTGGTCGCCCGCTGCCGAAGCGGTGCGCCAACTCAAGGCCTATTTTCTGGGCCAGTTGACCGAATTCGATGTGCCACTGGCACCGCAAGGCACGCCGTTTCAGGGACGCGTTTGGGGCGCGCTGTGCGCGATCCCGTTCGGCGAGACCGCAAGTTATGGTGACATCGCACGGATGATAGGCAGCACACCACGACCAGTCGGCATGGCTTGCGGCGCCAATCCCATCCCCATCCTGATTCCCTGCCACCGGGTGATCGCGGCCAACGGCAAGCTGACCGGCTATAGCGGTGGCGAGGGCATCAAGACCAAACAGGCATTATTGGGACTGGAAGATAGAAGCCAGGCCGACCTATTCGGGTCGGTAGACGCATGATATGACCCCGAACCAAACGGGCGTCATGTCGTGTGTCACGCCGTATCATCGCAGTTAATTCGAAGACCGGTTTTGAAGCCGGAATAGAACCGTAAGAGGGGAGGACGACCCATGAGTACACATGCCATTGTGGCCCAGCAGACGGGCGGGCCCGAGGTTCTCAAATGGCAGGAAGTTGACGTCGGAGACCCCGGCGCCGGCGAAATTCGGGTCCGGCATACGGCCGTCGGCCTCAATTATATCGACACCTATCATCGCACCGGCATGTACCCGGTCGAACCGCCATTCACCGTCGGCCTGGAAGGCGCCGGCGTCGTCGAAGCGGTTGGCGGTGGCGTAAACACCGTTTCGGTCGGGGATCGTGTGGCCTACGCCGCACCGCCTATGGGCGCCTATGCTGAGGCACGGCTGATGCCGGCGGAAAAGGTCGTCACCGTTCCGGACGGTGTGTCCGACGACACAGCCGCGGCCATGATGCTGAAGGGTATGACGACGGAATATCTGCTGCGCCGTACATACCAAGTCAAAGCGGGAGACACGATTCTGTTTCACGCCGCGGCTGGCGGTGTCGGGCTGATCGCGTGCCAGTGGGCCAAGGCGCTTGGCGCGACGGTCATCGGCACGGTGGGCACGGAGGAGAAGGCAGAGCTCGCCCGCGCGCACGGCTGTGATCATCCGATCCTTTACACCAAGGAAGACTTTGTCGAACGCGTCAAAGAGATCACCGACGGCAAAGGCGTGCCGGTGGTCTATGACTCCGTCGGCAAGGACACCTTCATGAAGTCGCTCGATTGCCTACAGCCGCGCGGTTTGATGGCGAGTTTCGGTCAATCATCGGGATCCGCCGGCGCCTTCGACCCAGGCATTTTGGCGGCAAAGGGTTCGCTTTACCTGACGCGCCCAACATTGATGACCTACACGGCCACCCGGTCTGATTTGGAGGAAAGTGCGACCGCGCTCTTCGACGTGGTCGCGTCCGGCAAGGTCAAAATCGAAATCAACAATCGTTATCCGCTGAGTGAAGCGGAACAAGCGCATCGCGACCTCGAGGGCCGGAAGACCACGGGGTCGACCGTCTTCGAAGTGTAGCTTGCCGTAAGTTTGGAAGGGTGGCCCGGCCGTTTGGCCGGGCCTTTCTTTTGCCGCGAGTCGCCTATTGCCAGCGTGTTTGGGCTTCGACGACTTCGATCTGCTGTGAATCTTGAATGTCGATCGATTTGACGAACCGCATCGACAAAGGCAGGCCGGAATCGAGGTCGTAAATGAGCGTCGCCTCGGCTAAATAGGCGAAACTCGAGAAATTGATCTCATTGGGTCGCGGCGGCGGCGCGCCGGCTTGCTCCGCGAATCGCCGAACCATCGCTTCCAGCTGTTCGCGGAAGATGTCCTGATCAGGCTCTTGCCACCAGTCATAGGTCACCGTCCGCTCGTCTTCGTCGACTTCACGAATGCCGAAAAAGATCCGGCTCGGAAGCGGCTCGGTGAACAGGGGAAAGACAATGGCGTCGTCGAGAAAGTAGGTCGCGCCGACTTCGAACGCGGCGCCTGACATGAAGAAATAGAGGCGCGGCGATTGCAGCAGAGATTGTTCCAAATAGGCTGGATCCGATAGCTGCGTCATGATCTGGCTGATCAAATCGCGCGCTTCTTCCGGCATATCGAGGCTGTCGAAATGGGCGCTGACTTCCGACATCGCCCGATCGGCGTAGGCAAAGACTTCCGGTCCATTCGCCAAACCGTCAACCGCCCCTTCGGGCGACATTTGCAGCTTGACCGGGAGCTCTCTCTGAATCGCCGCCAACCGATCCGTAAGCGACGCCGGCATCCGACTTTCACCAGATATATCAAAGGCTTGCGTATCGAGGTCGAGGACATAGCCATCATGCCCGATCGATTCGACGGTGGCGACCATCACAGAGTTCTGGCGTGACGAGGAAACGACGGCGCCGCCGTTCACCCGCTCCCGAATTTGCGTCGATTCGATAACGAACTGTTCGCCGACACTGCGTTCTGTCGGCAGCATAACCGTTGGCCCACTTGCGGATTCCTGTGCGACAGCCGCGGGACTGAAACATCCAACCGCTATCAAAACAAACAAGCTAGTGACGGGCTTCGCACGACGAACCGCTCCGAGGAAATTCTCAGACATATGCATTCTCTCCAGTACGCGCGCGGCTAGAAATGATGCTCAAAAAAGGCAGTGCCGCAGCGGCGAATACGGCCGGTGGCCTCAGGGATCACCGGCGATCAGGCACACAGACGAATTGTGTGCCGAGAGAGAAATATGTCGGTTCGGCAGGGAAGAAAGCGACGGTGGATTCAGGCCGTCATTGATTCATCGAATCGAAGAAGTCGGAATTGCTCTTCGATGTCTTGAGCTTATCGAGCAAGAAGTCCATCGCATCGTTGACGCCCATTGGGGTCAAGATGCGCCGCAGGACCCACATCTTGGACAATTCGCCTTTTTCGACCAGCAACTCTTCCTTGCGGGTCCCGGACTTGCCGATGTCGATTGCCGGGAAGGTCCGCTTGTCGGCGAGCTTCCGATCGAGCACCAGTTCCGAGTTGCCGGTACCCTTGAACTCTTCGAAGATGACCTCGTCCATGCGCGAACCGGTTTCGATCAGCGCGGTTGCGATGATCGTCATCGAACCGCCTTCCTCGATATTGCGCGCCGCGCCGAAGAACCGCTTCGGCCGCTGCAGTGCATTGGCGTCGACACCACCGGTCAAGACCTTGCCGGACGACGGCACCACCGTGTTGTAAGCACGCGCGAGTCGCGTGATCGAATCCAACAAAATCACCACGTCATGGTGATGCTCGACCAAGCGCTTGGCTTTTTCGATGACCATTTCCGCCACTTGAACGTGACGCGATGCCGGCTCATCGAAGGTTGAGGAAATCACTTCGCCCTTCACCGAGCGCTGCATGTCGGTGACTTCTTCCGGCCGCTCGTCGATAAGCAATACGATCAGGTAGGTCTCAGGATGATTCGCCGCCAGCGAGTGAGCGATATTTTGAAGGATCACCGTCTTACCGGTTCGTGGCGGGGCGACGATCAAAGCGCGCTGCCCTTTGCCGATCGGCGCAACCAAATCGATAACGCGGGCGCTGCGATCCTTTATGGTTGGGTCTTCGATCTCCAATTTCAGCCGCTCGTCTGGATACAGCGGCGTCAAATTGTCGAAGTGGATTTTGTGACGCGCTTTCTCAGGCGTCTCGAAATTGATCGTGTTGATCTTCAGCAACGCGAAATAGCGTTCGCTTTCCTTCGGTTGCCGAATTTCGCCTTCGATCGTGTCACCGGTGCGCAGACCGAACCGGCGGATTTGGCTCGGCGACACGTAAATGTCGTCAGGACCCGGCAGATAGTTTGCTTCGGGCGACCGCAAAAAGCCGAACCCGTCCTGCAATATTTCCAGCACACCCTCGCCAAAAATTGCAACGTCGCTATCCGCAAGCTGCTTCAGGATGGCAAATAGAAGATCCTGTTTGCGCAGGGTGCTGGCATTTTCGACGCCGCACTCCTCTGCATAATCCAGAAGTTCTGCCGGTGTTTTTTTCTTAAGTTCTTTGAGATTCATCGTTTTTTGTGCCCGGACGGGACGCTGATAGAGTGCGGGGAGAAACTTGGCGTAGGCATCGAATTCCCTAAGGATACATTGCCTTTGCCGGCAATTGACGGGAGATCTTCGATACTCGCTTGGGGAGATGGAACGGCGGTTCACGCCGCCGAACAACGGTCGCTTTTGTACTATACGGCCAAAATCGAGTCAAACAACGCTCGATTTTCGCCGCCCAGAAATCACGAGCAATCAGTGAGTCGATTTACCGGCCTTAGAACGGCTTCACTATCACAAGTACCACGATTCCGATCATTAGCAAGGTCGGTATTTCATTCACCATTCGGTAAAAGCGCGCCGGTCGTTTATTGGCGTCGTTCTCGAATTCCTTCTGCCAACGGACCAGGCTTCCGTGTGCGCCGCTCATCGCCAAGACAAGCGCCAATTTTACGTAGAACCAACCGGATGAGAAATCCACGATGCCGGGTATGGTCGCCAGCGTGATCCCGAATATCCATGCGGCGGTCATCGCCGGCGTCGTGATAACGCGCAGCAGACGCCGTTCCATGACCTTGAAGGTCTCGGACTGAACAGAGCCGATCTCAGCCTCGGCATGATAAACAAACAAGCGTGGCAGATAGAGCATGCCGGCCATCCACGCGATCACGGAAATCACGTGCAGCGCCTTGATCCAGGGATAGGCTTCGATCAAGAAGTCAGTCATTCGTTGATGACACGCATATGCACGCGCTGAATTCTTGCGGACACAGCTTCGCACTCGTGTGGTTCACGCACGCATTGCCACCGGCCACGTCGCGAACCAGTGACCCCAATGCACCGATGAACGATGGATGTGTTCCGATTGCCGGGACGCGTACATAGATTGGAACATGGTGTTCGTTCGCCAATTCAAGATACTCGATATCGAGCTCCACGAGCGTTTCGGAATGCTCTGAAACAAAAGCGATCGGCACCACCACGACGCCAACACCGTCTTCGCCGGCCCGCTTGATTTCATCCTCCGTTGAGGGGCCAATCCATTCCAAACGGCCCACTTTGCTCTGATAGCAAACTACATAATCCAAATCATCTTTCGCCAATGCACCAACAATCGCATTAGCGGTCTGCTCCACCTGCCACTGATACGGATCGCCAGCTTCAATCACCCGCTTCGGCAAGCCATGCGCCGAAAATAGAACGCGAACCGATTGGCCGGTCGGGATATCGGTCAAAGCCTGTGAAATCAGTTCAGCGTGTGCCGAGACCAAACCATCGATGGTCGGATAACAACCGACAATACCTGTTGTTGCCGACAGCCCCTGTCGCGACGCGGCACGCTGCCACTCGCCGATCGAAGATCCAGATGTCGTCGTGGAGAATTGCGGATAGAGCGGCAACAGCACGACGTGATCGGGCGCGTAAGCGGCGACCTCCGCCACCGTCTGTGCACTCATCGGATGCCAATAGCGCATGGCAATAAACACCCGCGCTTCAAAGCTGTCCTTCAACGCGATCTCCAACGCGTCGGCTTGCGCGCGCGTCAATTCGAGCAGCGGCGAGGAACCGCCCAATTCCTCGTAAATCGACCGCGCGATGGGCGCCCGTCGCCGCGAGATCAATTGGGCGAGCAGCCACCGGAATGGTTGCGGCAATCGGATGATCGCCGGGTCGTTGAAGAGGTTAAAAAGAAATGGGCGAACGGCCGCCGGCGAATCCGGACCACCCAAATTGAACAGGACGACCGCAACACGACGCATTCAAGAAATACCAGTCGCAACGTCACGCAGCCGCTGGGTCAAGGCCTCGACGTGCGCGGGCGGCGTCTCTGGCACAACACCGTGGCCCAAATTGAAAATGTGGCCGCCACCTGAAAGATCCGCGACGATCCGATCGATTTCCCTGTTCATCGCGTCACCGCCCGCAACCAACATAATCGGATCCAAATTGCCTTGCACGACCGTGTCGGTCTGTATGTGCGATGCCGCCCATTGCGTTGGCACTGTGGTATCGAGGCCGACCGCGTCGACCCCCGTCGCCGCGGCGTACCCTTGGTAGGCTGCTCCCGCGCCACGCGGAAATCCGATAATCGGCAGGTCCAGATGCGCCGCTTTTACAGCGCGGACAATCGCTGCAACCGGCTCGACACACCAACGCTGAAACATCGGCGCGGGCAAAACACCTGCCCAGCTATCGAAAATCTGCACGACCTCGGCCCCGGCACGCGCCTGGCAAATCAGATGATGCGAAATCGAATGAACCAAAACGTCTATCAAAGCACCAAACTGATCGGGATCGGCATATGCCCATCGCTTTGTCGCCGCAAAATCGCGCGAACTTCCACCTTCGACCATGTATGTCGCAATCGTCCAAGGCGCGCCGGCGAAACCAATTAGCGCGGTTTGATCGTCTAAGGCCGCTCTCACTTGCGACAGTGTCTCGTACACCGGTGCAAGGTGCGCTTCGGTCCGCTCGCCATCGAACTTTGGGATTTGGTCCGGGCCGCGGACTGGCTCGACAATCGGCCCGCGGCCAGTTTCAAACGTAACGCCGACACCCAGAGCGTCAGGGACGACCAATATGTCCGAAAACACAATCGCCGCGTCCATGCCGTAACGCTTAATCGGCTGCAAAGTTGCTTCGACCGCGAGTTCCGGTCGGTAGCAGAAATCCAGGAAATTTTTCGCTGTGCCGCGCAATTCGCGATATTCCGGCAAGTAGCGGCCGGCTTGTCGCATCAGCCAGAAAGGCGGTCGCGTTGTCTTCTTGCCGGATAGGACGGACAGGAGCGGTTTGGCTTGCTGAGATGTGGTCACGTTCGACCCAATCCAATCTTGTTAGGACCTACTATTTCTAAGAATCCTTTTTAAAAAAAAGGAATTTGATGTTGTTGTTAATGCCTGTGGATGGTGGGAATTAGACACTATCCACAATTCATTCAAGCAAATTGGCCTGCGGACTGACTGATCGCTCAATCTGTGGACGGATTGCGGATGGCGGCGCGTATCAAGCGATCTAATTTGGTGGATAGTGTTTGCAACGAGGAATGAGGATTGGTGATTGAGCGCTTTTCAAAGCGTTGGAGGAGCTTTTCCCAAGGCGAAAAAATGGTCGTGAAACCACGCTTGGTTCGGGTACCTTTTTTTCGCCCCGGGGGATAACCCCACCTTTTCCACCGCCCTGGGCGACTTGTTCACAGCACCATGCGCAACGTTCATCTCCATCTGATTTCGGATTCGACCGGTGAAACGGTCTCAACCGTCGCACGGGCCGCAATTTCGCAGTTCGACGTCGTGGAGCCGGTGGAACATAGCTGGGCGTTGGTTCGGACCCATCAACAAATCGAGAAGGTTCTCGAGTCGGTGAAGCGCCATCCGGGCGTCGTTCTGTACACGCTGGTCGAATCCAAGTTGCGCGAACGATTGGAAATCGGCTGCCGCGACTTGGGCATTCCATGTGTCAATGTGCTCGAAGGTCCGATGGATGTTTTGAGCCGCACGCTCAACATCGAGGTCGGCCAGTCGCCGGGTCGCCAGCACGCGCTGGACGACGATTATTATCGGCGGATCGAAGCGATGCAGTTCGTGCTCTCGCATGACGACGGGCAAATGCTGCACGACATTGACCGCGCCGATATCATTCTCGTCGGTGTTTCCCGTACGTCAAAAACACCGACGTGCATCTACTTGGCGAACCGCGGCATCAAGGCGGCGAATGTGCCGTTTGTCGGGTTGGATAGTTTTCCCGAACAGACAATCGCGGCGGCCGGTCCACTTGTGGTCGGCCTTACCACCAGTCCGGAACGTTTGGTTCAGATCCGGCGCAACCGATTGATCACGCTGAACGAAGATCGCGCGACCGATTATGTCGAACCGGATCTCGTGAAAAACGAGGTCTCCGAGGCGCGGCGTCTGTTTGGCCGCCAAGGGTGGCGCGTTATTGACGTGTCACGGCGATCGATCGAGGAAACCTCGGCCGCGATCCTGGAGATCTATCGCGAGACGCGAGCACAGGCTTGAGATTGGCCCGGTCGGTTATCCTCGCGTCCGCCAGTTCATCACGGGCACATATTCTCGAGAATGCCGGCGTGCCGTTTGAAACACGACCGTCGTCGGTCGATGAAGCGATTATCAAACAGAGAATGAGCGAAGACGGCGCTGATGTTGACGCCGTGGCTGCAAAACTCGCCCAGGAGAAAGCCTTGGACGTTGCGCGATTGCACACGGACGCAATAGTCATTGGTGCCGATCAAATGCTGACTTGCGACGGACGATGGATTGATAAGCCTGACTCCATGGCGCAAGCGCGCAACCATCTGAAATCGCTCGCCGGCCGCTCTCACGAGCTGGTCACGGCGGCTTGCATCGCCGTAAATGGCAGTGTTACTTGGCAGCACATTGATCGGGCACGGCTGACGATGCGGCCATGTTCCGATGCCTTTATCGATGCGTATCTCGACGCTTGCGGCGAAACAATACTTGGGTCGGTTGGTGCCTATCGCATCGAGGGTCGGGGCGCTCAACTGTTTTCGCGCGTTGAAGGAAGTCATTTCACGATTCTCGGTTTGCCGCTTTTTCCGCTTCTTGATGTCTTGCGTGCGCAACAGGTCTTAGACGAATGATCCTTACCGGGAAGGCCAAATTGGCGGGTGTAATGGGATGGCCCGTGTCGCACTCGCGTTCGCCACGCTTGCATGGCTACTGGTTGCGCGATTACGGCATCGATGGCGCTTACCTGCCGTTGTCGGTTGCGCCTGAGAATTTCACGGACGCGCTGCGTGCGTTGCCGTTGCTTGGATTCTCCGGCACCAATGTCACCGTGCCGCATAAAGAGGCGGCGCTCGCCGCGGTCGATATTGTCGACGAAAATGCCCAACGTATCGGTGCGGTGAACACGATTGTCGTTCAAGAAGACGGTCGGTTGGCTGGCAGCAATACGGATGGATTTGGTTTTGTAGAGAACCTTGCTGCAAGCGCATCCGACTGGGCCGCCGATCGGCCTGTCGTCGTTCTGGGGGCCGGCGGCGCCTCGCGTGCCATCATTGTCGCGCTGATCGATATCGGTGTCCCGGAGATCCGCATATGCAATCGAACCGAATCGCGCGCCGCCGCCCTAGCGGATGAATTTGGCGGGCCGTGTCAGGTCGTGCCATGGGCCCAACGCGGTTCATGCCAGGACGATGCGGGGCTCTTGGTCAATACGACGACTTTGGGGATGACAGGCGAAGCGCCGCTCGAAATCGCGCTCGAACGCTTGCCGGATGACGCCGTCGTGACCGACTTGGTCTACGTACCCTTGATGACGCCATTGCTGCGAGCGGCGGCCGAACGCGGCCTGCGTGTTGTGGACGGTCTTGGGATGCTTTTGCACCAGGCGCGGCCTGGGTTCGCCGCCTGGTTCGGTCGCGAACCGGAAGTGACCTATGCGCTCCGACAATTTGTGATCGAGGATCTGTGACCCGGCGCCGCCATTTCAAAAGGCCGTTGCGCCTGGGCTTGACTGGTTCGATCGCAATGGGCAAGAGCGAAGCGGCGCGCATGTTTCGTCGCCTCGGTGTCCCGGTCTTCGATGCGGACGCGGAGGTTCACTGCTTGCTGGCACCCGGCGGCGCGGGCTTCGACCCGGTGGCCGCCGCATTTCCGGAATGTGTGGTCGATGGTGCCATTGATCGGAAAGAACTTGGCGCCATGGTTTTCAACGACACACCGGCGCTCAAACGGCTTGAGGCGATTCTTCATCCGTTGGTTGGACGTGGCCGCGCCAGCTTTTTACGGCGCGCGGCTGCCATGCGCACGCCCGTCGTTGTCTTTGATATCCCGCTCTTGTTCGAAACCGGCGGCGAGAAAGCGTGCGATTTTGTCGCCGTGGTGAGCGCGCCGGCGCAGGTGCAGCGACGGCGGGCGCTGCGCAGGCCTGGCATGACGCCGGAGAAACTCGATGCGATCCTGGCCCGCCAAGTTCCGGACCAGGAAAAACGACGTCGCGCTGACTTCGTCATTCCGACCGGTTTGGGCCGGCGCGTTACATTGCAGGCGATTGTCCAAATTCTCAGTATACTAAGGAATCACCGACGGAACCGACGAACAGGGAGGCGCCATGCGTGAGATCGTGCTCGATACGGAAACGACCGGACTCGATCCGAACGCCGGACACCGTGTGATCGAAATCGGTTGCATCGAGATGGTCAATCACATTGCGACTGGCCGCACGTTTCATGAATATCTCGACCCTGAGCGCGACGTGCCCGATGAAGCGGCTCAGGTTCACGGCATCACGACTGACATGTTGAAAGGCAAACCTCTGTTCGCCGATAAAGCGGACGCGTTTGTCGCGTTTGTTGGTGACGCAAAACTTGTGATTCACAACGCGTCATTCGATCTCGGGTTCCTCAACGCCGAACTCGCGCGCCTGGATCGTCCGACCATCCCAGCGTCACGCGCGGTCGACACCGTTCAAATGGCCCGGCGCAAGTTCCCGGGTGCGCCTGCGAGCCTCGACGCTTTGTGCAAGCGCTTCAACATCGACAACTCGGCGCGCACTAAGCATGGCGCACTGCTCGATGCCGAGTTGTTGGCTGACGTTTACATTGAGTTGATTGGTGGACGGCAGCCGGGTCTCAGCCTAGCCGCTGATCGTACGCAACAAGCGACAAGCGTCGCGTCCGAGGCGCGCGTCGCACGACCGCCGCGTCCCCATGCCGAAAGCGCGGAAGAACGGGCCGCACACGCGCAATTCCTCAAGCGGTTAAAGGACCCGATTTGGCTTCAGTAATTGTCGCGCCGGCGTCGCTTTTTCGAATTAATTGACCGTTGCGCTCGGTGCCGCGCCCGTTTGCCGGTTGGCTTCTTCGGATTGTCGATACAGCGCGAGAAAATCGATGGGGTCGAGCATCAGTGGTGGAAACCCGCCTTCGCGTGTGCAATCCGCGAGCACCCGACGCGCAAACGGAAAGAGCAAACTCGGCCCCTGAATCATAATCGCCGGGCGCACTTGTTCCTGCGGCACATTTTTGACCAGAAACACGCCAGCGTAAGTGAGTTCGGCCAGAAAGGTGACGTCATCGTCGTGCGCGGCCCGCGCTGTGATCTGTAGTTCGACTTCGTGATTGTCATCGCCCAACGGCCGGCCGTTTACCGTGACCGAGATTTCGAACTTCGGCTGCTCGCGCTTCCCCAAAACGTCGGGTGCGTTTGGATTCTCGAACGAAAGATCCTTGATGTATTGCGCCCGCATCGCAAATTGCGGCCGATTCTCCGCATCCGCCGCCGCGCCGCCATCGCCGCTCGCTGTTTCGTCTGCCATGATTCCTCTCACCCCGTGGGTGGCGCTGGCTATCACGGATGCGGGTGTGACACAACCTCCACCGCCGGGTCCAGACGAACGCGAACCATCGCCGCGTTGGTGAGCTCTAATCCCGTCATGGCGCGGATAAAGCCCCAGTGGCTGACAACCAACGTTTCGGTGTGGGCCGGGTCGTCTACCATGATTCGATGAAACCGATCCGCGCGCACTCGCACGTCCGCGTGGCTCTCTTCGCGGCGCGACCACCAGCGTTCTTCAAGCGGCGGAAAGTCGACGGCCGGCCACTGGGGCGTCAGGTCCGATGCGTGGGTCCCAACATCGCAACTCCAAGCAAAGCGTTCGCGCACCAGCGGCTCAACCGTTATCGGCACGTCGAGTCGGTCCGCCACGATGTGCGCGGTCTCCAGCGCTCGCGTATAGGGTGACGCAATAATGCGCGTGATCGGCGCGTCATTTTCATGCAAGGCAAGCGCGGCATCTGCCGCCTGCGACCGCCCGTCGGTTGTCAGCGATGGGTCTTCAATGCCGGGATCGGTTCGTGTGGCGCTATACACCACGTTGAACTCCGATTGCCCATGACGCATCAGAATCATGGATTGCGCTTCTCCGGGGGCTGGTCAATTCGCTTGTCGGGGTCGTTCGGCGTCACGTCGGTATAGGTGACATCGATCACGGTGTCGCCTTGGCCGCGACGCGCGCGGCTGGCCAAGAAGCGGAGCAGCAAGAAAACAACGCCGAGCCTGACGGATGGAATCAAAAGCAGCGCGCCAAGAATGTCGGTAAAGAATCCCGGGATTAACAGCAGCAGCCCTCCGAACGCGCGGGCAAACTCGATGAGCGCTTCGGCAACCGGCGGCTCCGCGCCTTGGAATGTTTCTCGCGCACGCGCCGGCAAAGAAAGACCTTGGAATCGCAGTGCATAAAGCCCGATGACCGCCGTCAGAACGGTAAGCCCCAAGGTGGCGCCGACACCAATTTGCTGGCCGACCAGCACGAAGCCGGCAATTTCGATCAAGGGCAGGGCGAGAATAAAAAGTGGGATCAGGATAGCCATGCTTGTCCGGATGGGTTGGACACCCCATGTGGGTCCAGACAAGAAGATTCGCCACCGTCTGGACCGCGCGCGGCCAAAGTTCTACAGTGAACGCGCTAATTTGTCCCGACCCCACAGCCACGGATGCGTCGAACTAGCGGCGTCGTGGCGAGACGAAGCACAAAATGCAAGGATCTGGGCTGCTCGAAATAGTGCTGCTCGCGATGGTCGCGGGTTTTCTGGTGCTCCGATTGCGCCGTGTTCTCGGACGCCGCACAGGCCACCAACCGCCGCCTGAGCGCTTTCCGCGCGTCGCGGAAGATTCTAGCGACACCGTCATTCAGTTGCCGGATCGCGGGCGCAACGGCGAGGATGCCGCGGCCGACGATGCCGGACCGCCCCCGCCGCCGCGGACGGCGCCGTCCGAGGCCTCCGGGATGACCCAACTCAAGATCGCTGACCCGTCGTTCCAGGAGAACGAATTTTTGGACGGCGCGCGCATGGCGTTTGAGATGATCCTTGACGGCTTCGCGGCCGGCGACAAGAAGCGCCTGAAATCTTTGTTGGCGCCCGCCGTCTATGAAGGTTTCGCAAGCGAGATCGATCGGCGCGAAAAAGCCGGCGAACGGTTGGAAACGACGTTGGTCTCTTTTGTTTTGGCGGACATTGTCAATGTTGCCATGGCCGGTCGGAAAGCGCGCGTTACCGTCAAGTTCATGACGGAGCAGGTCAATGTGCTGCGCGATTCGAACGACGATGCCGTCGAAGGCGATGCCGGGGCGGTGGCCAAGATCACAGATATTTGGACGTTCGAGCGCGACACGCGCACGCGCGATCCAAACTGGCAATTGATTGAGACTCGTAGCGAAGACTGACCGCGCGACATGCGTCAGTTCGCCGTTGGCCTGAGAGCTTTCTCCAAAATTTGGTCCGTCGCGCCCGCGCTTTGGCTTGCCGGCATTGTCGCCATTGTGGTGAGCTGCGCGCCCGTGGAGGAACCGCCGGAAAAATTAGTCCTGTCGCGGGTCGGGTATCAGGCCTTGCCCGGTTGGTCCACCGACGCGCAAAGCGAAGCGTTGATTGCTTTCGAAAAGAGCTGCGGACGCTTGCTGACTTTGCCGGATGACCGGTCTATGGGCGTGGACGGGATCGCCGGGACCGTGGGCGATTGGCGGCCGGCTTGCGAGGCCTTTCCGAATCTCAGCAGCTCGGACGCAACGACGCGCGCGTACTTCGAACGGTGGTTCGACCCGTATCTCGTTGCTAACAATGACGATGTTGAGGGCCTATTTACCGGCTATTACGAAGCGTCTCTGAATGGATCGCGGAAACAGTCAGCGCGTTTCGCGACTCCTCTGCACGCGCGTCCCAACGACCTGGTGATGGTCGATCTCGGTGAATTTCGCGACCATTTGAAAGGCGAGCGAATCGCCGGGCGCGTCCAGCATGGGCGCTTGAAGCCTTATGAGGAGCGCGCGGAAATCGTCTCCGGCGCGCTCGACGCGCGGAATCTCGAAATTGTTTGGGTCGATGACCCGGTTGATGCGTTTTTCCTGCAAATCCAGGGCTCCGGGCGCATCGCCCTCGACGACGGCAGCGAAATCCGCGTCGGATACGCGGGACAGAATGGCCATCCTTACACGGCGATCGGCAAGGTCCTGATCGAGTCCGGCGCTCTGACGCGTGAGGCGGTGTCAATGCAATCCATTCGGTCCTGGCTGGAGGCCAATCCGGCCGAAGCGGATCAAGTGATGAACGCCAATCGGTCCTACGTGTTCTTCGATGTTTTGGATGGCGATGGACCGCTGGGCGCGCAGGGCATCGCGCTGACCACTGGCCGATCGCTTGCCGTCGACCGAAAGTTCATGCCCCTCTCGGCGCCAATTTGGTTGGACTCGGTTTCGCCTCTGCCGGACGGTTCCGGCGAGCAGGCCTTGCAGAGGTTGTTTATCGCGCAGGATACCGGCGGCGCCATACGCGGTCCGGTGCGCGGTGATGTCTACTGGGGTCATGGCGAGACGGCCGCCGCCATCGCCGGCCGGATGAAAAGCCGCGGCCGTTACTTCTTGCTGCTGCCCAAAACGCTCACACCCACAACGGCCGCGCGTTAGGTGTCGCTGGTAATCCGCGTCAAAAAGCTAACGCCCATGATCTTGTTGGTGAACCAGCGGACCTCGCAATCAAAGGACCGTCCGTCGGACATGTGAAGCCGGCTCAAGCGCGGGCAATCGAAATAGCTTTCGAATTCGAGGCGCGCCCCGCTATCGGACATGTCGCGGACGATGCAATTCATGACCGATCCGTCATTGTTGAACGACAAGCTCGCGGCCTTGTAGACCCGATGCCGAACAGAGCACCGGCCATCCAGCTTGGTGTCCGCATCGGCGCTGGAACCCGACGGGACAGTGGCGGCGTTGGCTTCCGCAAGCACCGAGTCCGACACGTCACCTGTCGGGCCAGGCTTCGGCGTGGCTTCTGGTGGGTTGGCGCTCCGCCAACGCTCGGTGACGTCCTCGGCCGTCGCCACCACACCGTTCGCCTGTCCGTCATCGCCGATGCGCCGCAAGCTCAGGCTCAACATCCGTTCCTCGCCAAGGTCCGTGCGCAGTCTGGCAGGATGGTTGGAGACGAAATAGCCGTCGGCGGCGACACGGGCCAACAATGAGCTAACGTCCTGGTTGGACTCATCGACGAAAAGCGACCCGAGGCGCGTTCCGATCAAGTCGCCATTGTCCCGCTCGGTCAGAAATCCCGCCGCCACATTCGTCCGCGTGATGATGCCGTCCGGCCCAGTTTCGAAGATGGCGGTCGTGGCGCTGTCCATCACAAGCTGCATCCAATCCTCGGCACGATGATTGTCGCGCTTCGGTTTTTGCAGCGAGCAATACGCGTCTTTTGCCGCTAGTTGCACACACATGCGCGCCGCGAGCACCGGCCGGTTGACCGGGGCGGCAACGCAATCATTCGCGCCATTTTCCAGCACGTAGATCATTTCCGCCGAATCACCTTCCGGTGTGATGACGATGACCGGCAATTCGGCGCTGGGATGGGTCTTGCGAACCTTCGCAAGCAAGTTCCGTGCTTTTGTCGTGGTCGTGCTGCCGTCGACCAGGAGAAGATCGAAGCGACCCTCTTCGAGGCGCTTGGTTGCGCGAATGCCAAATGTTACGGCTTCGATATGAAACCTGTTGATGTCCAATTGACCCTGGTACGGCGTGTCGTCGCCTTCCGGCGCGTGAATCACAAGGATTCTGGCACTTTCAGCCGCCTGAGCAGCGCTCTGGCGCGGACGCACGGTTGCAGCGGTCATAGAAATAATTGCCCAAAGTGGGTTCGGCTCATCTGAGAAGGTGGGCCGGATTGACGAAGCGGCAAGGTTTCCCGCGATGGCCGTTCGGCCTTCGGATCCCCGAAAAACTGGACGCTTCCGGGTGCGGCGGGTAGGGTCGCGCCGGATTTTCACCGGGCCTCTGAAAGGGTTGCCGCATGGCGCGCGATGCCGTCGATGTTGGGCTGTTTGTGACCTGTCTCGCCGATCTGTTTCGGCCAAGCGTCGGTTTTGCGGCGGTCAAACTGCTTGAGGACGCCGGGTGTCGTGTGCACGTCCCGGCGCAGCAAACCTGTTGCGGCCAACCCGCTTTCAACAGTGGCGATTTCAAGTCCGCGCGCGCCGTCGCCGTTCAGGTTATCGACGCGTTTGAAGACTTCGACTATGTCGTGGCGCCGTCCGGTTCGTGCGCCGGCATGATCCGCGCGCATTTTAGCGAACTCTTCGAAGACGAACCTGAGGCCCTAAAACGA
>JANQOH010000466.1 GCA_028289725.1 Alphaproteobacteria bacterium | reverse complement strand
GCGATGCGAACGCGATTGTCCTGCCCCAGGCCGTCAATTTTAACGCCGGGGCGGCAACCATCCCGATCGCGGGCGTTGCGCGCGCGCTCGGCGCATCCGACAGCGCCGACGACCATCGCGCCGCCGCATCCGCCGCGCCGTACTTGTACGATTTCGCGGCGGAAATGGGCGCACCGAACAGTTTAGAATCTGTTGGACTGCCTCACGACGCATTGGACGAGGCGGCAAAAATCTCCGTCGAACTGATCACTGACAATCCACGTCCGGTCGATTATGAAGGCGTACGGGCGCTCCTTGAAGACGCCTGGACGGGCGCGCGGCCAGCCGGTTAATCAAGACATTCACATTTGCGTCGTCACGCGCATTGCATCGCACTTTGGGAGGGATCAACCATGACTGATGAAGACCTGAATGCCGAAGACCTCGCGGCCTTAAGAGCGCTCGACACGCCGTCCGTGTGCAACGCGATCGAGATTGTCGAACCGGAGCGCCGGTCCTACGGCTTTACCACGAGCACTTTGCAATGCGTGCGCCCCGAACTCGGCTCGATGGTCGGATTTGCACGCACGGTCACGGTGCGTTCGACGCGACCCTCAACGCTCGATGCCGAGGCGACGCGCCAAACACGATTTGCCTATTACGACTATGTCGCTGACGCCAAAGGCCCAACCATCTCCATTGTTCAGGACCTTGACGACGGGCAGGCGGGTTTTGGCTCGTTTTGGGGCGAGGTGAATAGCAACATCCACAAATCCCTGGGGTGCCTTGGCACAGTGACCAACGGCAGCGTGCGTGATATCGACATGCTGGCAGATGGATTTCAGGTGATTGCCGGCGTTATCGCGCCGAGCCACGCTTTCATTCATCCGGTCGATATTGATTGCACCGTCAGCATCGCCGGCATGGTTGTTGAATCGCACGACTTGATTCACGCGGACCGCCACGGTGCGGTGGTCGTCCCGCGCGGCAAAGCACGTGAAGTCGTCGAAGCCGCGGACCTCATTGCGCGCCGTGAAGCGGTCATACTCGATGCCGCCAAAGCGCCGGGTGCGAACGTCGATTCCATAAAGCAGGCGATGATCGCTTCCGCAAAAGTGAACTAATCCAATCGCGTAGGCGGCGCACGCAAATCCGGCGCCCGACACCATCGCACCAACCCACGATTGAAGGAAATCCGACGAAATGGACGTTGCAGGTAAGAAGGCCATCGTGTTTGGCGGCACATCGGGGATCGGTTTGGCGACCGCCAAACGACTGGCCGAAAAAGGCGCCGAGGTGATCGCGGTGAGCCGGGACCCGAGTAAGGCGGGCGCGGTGCCGTCCGGGATCACGCTGAAAAAATGTGACGTTCGGGATCGGGCCGCGCTGACCGATCTGTTTCGCGAATGCGCGCCGTTCGACATTTTGGTGAGCGCGGCGACCGGCGGCGACCGGGCGATCGGACCTTTTCTTGAAATGGATATGGACGGCTACCAGGGCTCATTCGACAAGCTATGGGGCTATGCCAACGTGGTGCGGTTTGGCACCGAACATCTAAGCGAAAACGGCGCGATTGTTTTGGTCAGCGGCACGCCGGCGCGCCGGATGAAACCCGGTCAAATATCCCTGGCGAGTGTGGGTGCCGCGGTTGAGACCATGGTGCGAGGCCTGGCGCGCGAGATCGCGCCGCGTCGCATCAATGTCGTTTCACCCGGGTTTATCGACACGCCGATGGTGCCGCTGCAAGGCAAGGAGCGATCCGATTTCTACGCCAAGACGACGGCGGAGAACATTATTCCGCGCGCCGGGACCGCAGAGGAAGTCACGCAGGGCATCATGCTGGTTATCGAGAACGACTTCGTCACCGGAACGACGGTCGATATCGATGGGGGGTGGCTGCTCGCCTAATGGCTACGAAACGCGGACACATTGCCCTGAATGTGGGACGAGAGCCCGCAGGCGTTATGAGTCCGATGTCGGGTCCCGGTCGATATTGAGGATCTCAGTGACCGGCAGAACCGCGATGTCTTGGAACTTGCCGTACCGGGAATCGTTCAAGTCAATCAAATTGGAAATGCGCGAATAGCTTGATTGCATAATCAGGCTTTCGCCGTCCTCCGTGCGGCGGCGAATGCCATAGTGGATCTTTTCACGCTGCCGGCTGGTGAGCTTGCCGAGCATGTTTTTGGTGGCCCATACGGTACCCGATCGCGCGAAATCGCTGAGCCGCGCGCTGCGGTTGATCGTATCGCCCAAGGCGGTGAATTCCAGATGCGTCGGCGTGTGGTACGTGCCGAACCATTCTTCGCCTTCGTCCAGCCCGATGTTCAAGCGCAGGTCGTTCGCCCAATTCTTCCGCGTCTGCCATTTGCGGCTCACCGTACGCATGATTTCCTTCATCTCATGCGCGCAAGCGATGGCGTTGAAAATGTAGTCGCAGTCCGGCTGCGGGAAGAAGTAGTAGACCATCCCGTCGCCGACATGCTTGCCGTAGGTGCCGTAATATTTGCGCAGCAACGGCGCCATGGAGCCCCAGACGTGATTGATCAGCTCGAAATACTCTTCGGGCGGCAATTCGGCGCAGATCTTCACGGAATCCTGCACATCGGCCACCAATACCGTCAGCGGCGTCAGATACGGCTGGCGGTTCTGAAGCAAGTCGCGGATCACGAGATCGCGGCGGGCCAAGAAATTCAGCAGGCCGTCACTTTCCTCTGTCGCCGGGACATAGGCGAAGAAAATGCCCTCGCGAAAGAACGTCGCATACAGGTTGTAGAGGCGACGGCCTTCGCCTTCGAATTCAAAGGCGACTTCCGTGTGCAACAAGGGACCCGGCTCAATGGCGACGACATCGTCATAAAGGTGGCCCAGTTTGGTCACCACATCGGCGTCGCCGTGGACATCGATCGAAAAAAGCGCCGATTTGGACAGGCGCTTCTTCGCTATGCCAATATGAAACCGAAAAATGTCATCCCATCCGGGGGACGGTTTCTCCGCGGCGGCTTCGGCAAAAAAACCGAACAAATTGCGCTCGGTCAAATCGTTCGGCAGGCCATTCCTTAAGGTGAAAATTTCTCTTTCCGCCGCGGCGTTCGCCCACTCGACCTCAAACTTGCTGTTCACCAGATAGGCCGGGTGGTGAAAATCCCCCATGGTCAACATGAGACCGGAGGCACTAACCATCGGCGGTCGTTGCGCCACCGTTTCGGTCCTTTGCGGCGCTTCGTTCTGGAGCGGCTTCGAACTGGCATGCGGCGGCGAAACGGCGGAAACCGCCTCTTGCGCGGCGAGAAAATGAGGTGCCGGGGTCTCGTCTTCCGGCTTTGACACCATATCGACGATATCGCCCATGCTGTGGCCTTGCTGCTTCAGATCGACGACCCGACGCAGCGTCTCAAGCGCCGAACTCGGGAAATACCCGACCCGCGGCGCCCGGCCATCCTTGGCTTCCGCAGGCCGTACGATGGGCTTCGGCAAAATCCCGAGTGAGATGTAGTTGTTAAGAGTCGAGCGCGAGATCCCCGTGGTCTCAAGAATTTCCTTGCTCGAAATTAAGTCTGAACTGATCATTCGTTCGGCCAAGCCGATCCCCGCAATTGTCCAAATAGACAGGCCAAAACTTACTCTATTTCAGTCAGTCTATCAAGAGCCTATTTTTATGTAACTTGTTACTTTATCGGGATAAAATCCCTTAACCCGTCGCGTCTGCAGCAGCAATTCCCCTCCGATTTATATTTACACTGTTTTACACAATTACCAACCCCTGTACGACGGCCTTCTCGGCGTGGATCTTCGACGCCCATGGGGCGAACCCGGCGGGCCGCATTCCCAACCCATGCGAAGTTAGTACTCGCCCCTGCGCCAGCAAGCGGGCGCTAGACGGATGATCGGTCCTAGAGTAGTCCATGCTCAGACGCGGCGGCAGCCGCCGACCAGCAATCGATTGGAGGAGCAACCGCATGGTCACGAAAGGTTTCAAACAACTGCTCGCGGCAGCGAATGCCGAGATCGACACAATCTCGGCCGCCGACGCACTGAGCGAGAAGGACAATGACGATACCGTATTCGTCGATGTGCGCGAGACCCCCGAAAACAGGGCCGGTGCGATACCCGGGGCGGTTCACGCACCGCGTGGCTTCCTAGAGTTTGTCGCGGACCCCGAGGGACCGATGCACAAGCCGGAATTCGCATCGGGGAAGCGCCTGGTTCTGTATTGCGCAACAGGCGGGCGGTCGGCGCTTGCGGCCCAAACCCTCAAGCAGATGGGCCTGAATAACGTGGTCAATATGGTCGGTGGCATTGCTGCCTGGAAAGAGGCCGGTGGACCAGTCACCGAGCCCTAACCCTACGCGGCGCTACGCCATGGGGAACGGCGTTACATTCATGAATCAAATCGGGCGCTGGGAGAAAATACTCGCCAGCGCCCGAAGAATAAGTGCGGAACCGGTGAGGAGCGGGGAATGCACCGGTTCCGCGTTCGGCCTAAAATTGTAGGCCGAAGCTGTTTAACTGCATAGTCGGCTGACCGAAAATGTCCGGCTCGCCGTTATTACTCTGTATGAAAATGTACATCCCGCTCGGTCCCTCCGCCGCACCGCATCAGCATTTTGTGCCTGCGTCCGGGATCAATTTGATGGTGCCCCTCCGCCAGAATAGTGACGGCCGTCACATTTTGGTGTGATTCTTTCCCTTTCGCTCGGGATCGACAGCATACCCTCCGGGGTAACCCTAGCAGGCGGGCGCGCCGGAGCGAAGTCCTAATTTGTTCAGGACAGAAGCCACCGCATCTACGGCGCGGGTCATATCGGCGCGATCGAGAGCGCCGATGCAGCCAATGCGGAACGTCGCCGCGTTGGTGATCTTCCCCGGGTATATCACCACACCCAGATCTCGCAACGCGCTATAGAAGGCGTCGAACGAGAATGACGGGTCACCCGGAATCCGGAAGGTCACGATGATCGGGGCTTGCTCACTGTCATCGACCAGCGTCTCGAACCCGAGCTGACGCATTCCATTCACCAGAACGGTGCAGTTGTCGTGATAACGCGCCAATCGGGCCAGCTGCCCCCCTTCATCGTTATACTGTTCAAGCGCGCTGTCGAAGGCAGCCAGGACCTGCGTCGGCGGGGTAAACCGCCACTGGCCATTGTCTTCGAGCCCGCGCCATTGGTCATACAGATCGAGGCTAAGAGACGGCGCATTTGACTTGCACAGTTCAAGATCGGGTATTTGGACAATTACGAATCCGACGCCAGGCACACCTTCCAGGCATTTGTTCGCTGAGGCTGCGATGGCTGTACTTCCAAGCTGTTGGCAGTCCAGAGGCAGCGCGCCAAAGCTGCTCATGGCGTCGACCAGCAGCTTAACGTTCTTTCGTGCGGCGATATCCGCGATGCCAACTAACGGGTTGAGAATGCCGGACGTGGTTTCGCAGTGCACCGCGGCGAGGTACGTTGGCCGATCCGCGTCGATGGCTGCTTCGAGTTTTGCGAGATCTGTCGGTTTGTCTTCCGGGTCGTCGATGCGCGACACGGCAAGACCTAATCGTTGGGCGATTGCTTCGATCCGACGCCCGTATGCGCCATTTGAGGCCACCAGCAAGCGATCATCTCCAGCGACCAATGTGCCGATCATGGCCTCGACCGCAAAGGTGCCGCTTCCTTGGATCGGAATGCAGACATGGGTCGGTCGGGCGCTGCAAATGTCTTCGAGACGGCGCCGGACGCGTGCGGTGAGGGCGAGAAAATCCTCGTCGCGCGAGCCCCAATCGCGGTCCATGGCTGCCCGTGTCCGATCGGACGTCGTCAGCGGACCCGGGGTAAGCAGGATCG